>JAEDEN010000083.1 GCA_016293265.1 Oscillospiraceae bacterium
GTGCGGCATTATGCAGATTAGCAGCTTTTACCGCGTCAAAAAGCACCCACCCCATTCAAAACGGGGTGGGTGCTTTTTCGTGTTTGGACAAAACCTTAACTTAATGACATTGAGCCATGGCTCCGTCATTTTTTTCATAAGTTATAAGATCAACAGCAGTCCCAATGCAACCAGCAGTTCCTCATCCGCATCCTCCCGAAAGAGGAGAAACAGCAGCCCTAAGAGCAAAAGGTCGCCGGTATCCACATGATCCAGATGAAATTGGTCCAGAAAATTCCGCAAAAAACCGCTGAGAGGGTCTCCGTGGGGAGAGGGCTCAAAGGGCGGTGCGGTGTGCTCCGGCATCTGGTTGGGCGGCGGGTGCTGCTTTGGCGTTTCCCTCTGGGGTGGTGTGCCGGGGGCGGTCCGTTTGGGTTCCTCCTGGGGGATGCGGGCGTAGTTGCCGTTGTCGTTTCGGATATAGCGGTTATACATCCCTCACTCCTCCCATTTGGAAAGAAATTGCCGCCCCACATGGAACAGCCGCGCAAGCTGCAGTGCCCGGTCGATCTTTGCCTGCCGCTCCGGCTTGAGATAGGGGGAGAGGGCATAGAGGAGCCGCCGGGCGTTGGAGTCCTGCCCTCCGCCCAGCTCCTGTACCAGCGGAAGGAGCTTCATGATGAGCTTTGGGTCCATGTTTCCCAGCGCGGAAAGAGGATTGCTCTGCTGCGGAGGAGGGGGCGGAGGTGGCGGCGGGGGAGGCGAAGGGGCGGAGGTTCCGCCCTCCCCGGAGATGGACTGGGCCAGCTGCATGATCTGTGCCATGGCGTCTGGATTGGAAAGGATGCTGTTGAGCTTTTCGTCAAATTCCGCCATGGTTTCCGCCTGCCTTTCCTGTGATTATTTCTTGGCCGCCTGATTGATGCGCTGGATCAGCTCCGCTCCGCCTGGAGACTGCATGATACCGCGTACCATATCCACCATTTTGGCGTTGTCTCCCCGCATGGCGGATTGTACCGCCTGCTGCAGCCCTGCCCCCTGGTCCTGCTGTGTCAGCATCCGCATCAGTGCCTGCCCATCCTGGGAGCGCATCAGGGCCTGCAGCGCGGCGGGATTTTGCTTCATCTGTTCCATCAGGCGCGCCGTGTTTTCATCCATATGACATCCTCCTTTGCCTGATTCCTTTCAAGTTAGTATATGAAGGAGCATGGAAAAACGTGCCTGTGCGTGGGCACAGGCACGTCAGATTATTGCTTTTGTTTTGCTTTTCCCATGTCGCAATCCTTCTGCAAGGGGCAGCCCTCGCATTTCGGGCTTCTCGCGGTGCAGGAGTCCCGGCCGAAGAGCACCATCCGGTGACAAAAGTCCGAGGATTCCTTGGGCGGCAGTACCTTACGAAGCTGCCGTTCCACCTGCAAAGGGTCTTTGGAGCCGTCCGTCAGGCCCAACCGCCCGGTGATGCGGATGCAGTGGGTGTCACAGACGTAGGCGGGCTGCTTGTAGACATCCCCCAGGATCAGGTTGGCGGTCTTGCGGCCGACGCCGGGAAGGCTCACCAACTCCTCCATTGTGGAGGGGACCTCGCCGTCAAAGCGCTCCAGGAGCATTTGGGCGCAATTCACCAGATCCTTGGCCTTGCCGTTATAAAAGCCGCAGGAGTGGATGTACTCGCCCACTTCCTTGGGATCGGCCTGCGCAAAGCTCTGGAGGGTCGGAAAGCGGGCGAAAAGGGCGGGAGTCACCATATTTACCCGGGCATCGGTGCATTGGGCGGAAAGCCGCACGGCAAAAAGCAGCTCATAGTCCTTTTCATATTGCAGTGAGCAAAGGGCGTCAGGGTAGATGCCTTTGAGCGTTTCGATGATCCGCTTCACAGCGGCCTTTGATTTCATATCCATCACCTCTTGATGACAGGATACCACAGACTTTGTCGAAAGGCCAGTAAAAAAGCGATGGAAATACACAGCAGAGTGTGATATAATATAAAACCAGCAATTTGAAAAGGGGGAGAGCGCCGTGCACAGACCCTTGGCGGATGAGATCCGGCCCAAGACATTGGAGGATGTGGTGGGGCAGCGCCATCTGCTGGCTCCCGGCGCTGTGCTGCGCCGCCTCATTGAGAGCGGAACGGATGCCAACATGGTGTTCTACGGTCCCTCTGGTACCGGCAAGACCACCATCGCCAACATCATCGCCGCCCAGACCAACAAGACCCTCTACCGGCTGAATGCCACCACGGCGTCCCTCCAGGATATCCGTGATATCATCGCGGACGTTGGCACCATGCTGGCTCCTGGCGGCATTCTGCTCTATCTGGATGAGATCCAGTACTTCAACAAAAAGCAGCAGCAAAGCCTGTTGGAGTTTATGGAGAACGGTAAGCTGACGCTTATCGCCTCCACCACGGAAAACCCCTATTTCTATGTTTACAGCGCCCTGCTCTCCCGCAGCACCGTATTTGAGTTCAAAGCCGTCACGGCCCGGGAAACCGAGCCTGCCGTTACCCGGGCGCTGCGTATCCTGCAGGAGCGCAGCCAGCTTCCCCTGGACTGGGAGGAAGGGGTGCCCCTTCAGATTGCCACTTCCTGCGGCGGTGATGTCCGCAAGGCCATCAATGCCGTGGAGCTTCTCTATCAGGCCGCCGTGCCGAAAAAGGGAGAGCTGTATTTGACAAGGGAAGACGCCTTACAGGTCGCACAGCGCAGTGCTATGCGCTATGACCGGGACGGTGACGCCCACTATGATATCCTCTCCGCCCTGCAAAAATCCATCCGGGGCAGCGACCCCGACGCCGCCGTCCATTACCTGGGGCGGCTGCTGGAGGCAGGGGATTTGATCTCTCCCTGCCGCCGTCTTTTGGTCATCGCCGCCGAGGATGTGGGACTTGCATATCCCATGGCCATGGTGGTGACGAAGGCCTGCGTGGATGCGGCCTTGCAGGTTGGCCTGCCCGAAGCGCGGCTGCCTCTGGCGGAAGCGGCGGTACTCCTGGCCACCGCGCCGAAATCCAACACCGCGCACAACGCCATCATCGCCGCCATGAGCGATTTGAAAAAAGGGAAGAGCGGCGATATTCCCCGCCAGCTCCAAAATGTCCATGCCGATACCACTGGCTTTGACAACCGGCAGCACTACCTTTATCCCCACGATTTTCCCAACCGCTGGGTAGAGCAGCAGTACCTGCCTGATGCCCTGAAGGACGTCCGTTATTACGAGTGGGGCGACAATAAGACCGAGCAGGCCGCCAAGGCCTATTGGGAAAAGATCAAGGGCCGGAAGCTGTGAAGATTGTTTCCACCGCCTCTTTTTCATAGTTGGGCGGGGAATAGATCCAGCGCTCCAACTGCCCGTCTGTGATCTGGTATTGAAAGTCAGGGGGCTCTGTGACAGGGCCCAGCCCTTCGATGATTTGCAGTTTAACTTTCATTCGTTCCGGCCGGATGCTTTTGATGTAGACGGATACGCCGTCTCCGGGGGCGAGCCCCTCCCGGTTTTCCGCAAGACCGGAGAGATTGGGTGCCAGCTCGATGAAGCACCCATACTCCTTTACGCTGCGTACGATCCCCCGTACCGTTTCACCAGGGGCGAAGCGGCTGGCGTTTTCCATCCACGTCCCCAGCAGCTCCCGGTGGCTCATGGTGATGCGGCGGTTTTCCCGGTCAAAGGATTTTACCGCCGCCAGGATCTTCTGGCCCACCCGGAAGCGCTGGTTGGAGTGGGAGAGCCGGGAGACGGAGATCAGCTCAATGGGCAGCATGGCGATGATGCCGCAGCCAATATCCAGAAATGCCCCGAAGGGGGCAAGATGGGTGACGCGGCAGGTAAGGACCATTCCGGGGCGCAGGTGCTCCAGGAAGAATTCCATGGCTGACTCCTGGGCGTCTTTCCGGGAAAGCAGTGCCACGGGGGCGCCCTTTTCGTCGGAAGTAATGGACTTTACTGTAAAGCATATTTCCTTTCCAACTTTGGATAATACAGAGATGTCCCGATGTGCACCGCTGATCCACGGGGCGATGACCTCCTCATGGGGAACAAGGCCCCGGATGCTCCCCAGCGGGATGGTGAGGTTGTGTGCAGCGTCACAGCGTGTAGCGGCTGCTTCCAGAACCGTGCCATGTTCCATGGCGTCTTTCAGCACGGAAAGGGAGATGGGAACGGAAGGAGCCAGGCCTTCCGGCGGGAAGCGTCTGTTTTCCGGCATGATATCACATCCTGACTGCCGCATGGCGGCATTGATAAACACTCCAACTATATGCGTCAGGTTTGACCCAGTTTACAGGAGGAAGCTATGGAACTGCATCTGCATGACAAGGTAGAATTGAAGAAGGCCCATCCCTGCGGCAGCACCCGGTGGGAGATTTTGCGGGTAGGTATGGATATTAAGCTCAAATGCCTGGGCTGCGGCCATGAGCTGATGCTGCCCCGCAGCAAAGCGGAAAAAAGCATCCGGAAGATCCTGGAAAAGGAGGAACAGGCATGAATCCTAAAGTGACCCGCATCCTGGCCTTGGTACTGGTGGCCGTGATGATCTTGGCGCTTGTGGCGTCCATGTTGGCACCATTTGTATGAGAAAAGAGGGAGGCTCCGATAAGGAGCCTCCCTTTCTTTTTGCGACCGATTTTACGGCGCGTCCGTCCTATAATAGGATGGCGGGATGGAGGAAGGAGGGATGCCATGACCGTGGTCTATGTGGACAGCGTGTTTGGCCTCAACGCGCTGATGGATTACCTGCTCTTTCTCGCCACCGCCCGCCTGGCAGGCATTGTGCTGCGGCGAAAGCGGTATGTGCTGGCGTCACTCCTGGGAGGGCTTTACGCCGTTTGCTGCTTTTTGCCCGGCGGAGCAGTCCTTTCCCACACAGCGGTAAAAGGGGCGGTGGGGGTGCTGCTGGCCCTTGTGGCCTTCGGAGGAGAGGAGCGATTTCTGCGGTTGACCGTGCTTCTGTTTGCCCTCTCCTGCGGTCTGGCGGGCTGCGTACTGGCCCTGGGGCTGCTCTCCGGCGGAGCGGTTCCTGCGGTAAACGGTGTTTTTTATACCGATATCAACATACGGGTACTGCTCATCGCCGCCACGGCCGCCTATTTCGTTTTGACGGTGGTGTTTCGTTCGGCGGCTGCTCACGGCGTCCGGGGGGAGCTGCTGACGGTGCGTGTGTGCATCGGCGGCCGCACCGGGGAGCTGACGGCCCTGCACGATACCGGAAACAGCCTTTGCGACCCGGTGAGCGGTCAGGCGGTCCTGGTAATATCCCGCGGCGTTTTGGATGCGCTTTGGCCGGAAGAGGTGCTTTCGCTTTTGACAGCGGAGAATCTGAGGGCTCCGGCGGAGCTTTTGGCGCCCCTGCGGCGGGCGGCGCCGTACCTGAGTCCCCGGCTGCTTCCCTATAACGCTGTAGGCGCCGGGGAAGGAATGATGCTGGCCCTCCGGACGGACTGGGCCGAGATCGGTGGGAGGAGATACAGCGGGATGACAATTGCCCTGTCCCCCACAAGGATGGAGACCGGCGCCCTGTGGGGCGGAAGCGTAAGAAAAGGAGGAGCAGATGGCCATTTTTCTGATTTTGCAAAGGATACTCACCCAACTGGGACTTCTGACGCCCCGGGGCATCCATTACATCGGGGGAAGCGATACACTTCCACCGCCCCTTTCCCGGGAACGGGAGACGGAGCTTTTGACCCGTCTGGAGGAGGAAAGCGCACGGAAGGAGCTCATTGAGCATAATCTCCGCCTGGTGGTGTACATCGCCCGGCGCTTTGAAAACACGGGCATCAATATTGAGGACCTGATCTCCATCGGTACCATTGGCCTGATCAAAGCGGTTGGGACTTACCGTGTGGATAAGAACATCAAGCTGGCCACCTACGCCTCCCGCTGCATCGAAAATGAGATTTTGATGTACCTTCGGAAAAATGCCGGAAGAAAGGGGGAGGTCTCTTTCGATGAGCCCCTCAATACCGACTGGGACGGTAACGAGCTGCTGCTCTCCGATGTTTTAGGCACGGATGCGGATACCGTCATGCGTCCAATCGAGGAGGACGTGGACCGCTCCCTTCTGGCGCAGGCCTTGTGCATCCTCTCTCCAAGGGAAAAGAAAATCATCACCTTGCGCTTTGGCCTGGGTGGGGGAAGGGAGCAGACGCAGAAGGAGGTGGCCGACCAGCTGGGAATCTCTCAGTCCTATATCTCCCGGCTGGAAAAGCGCATTATTCAGAGACTGAAAAAGGAAATTTTACGCCTTTCCTGACTCTTGACATTCCGTGTTGGGTATCATATACTGTAACAGTATATTGGAAACTGCGAGGAAGGGAAGCAGTACCCGGTCAGTGAAAGCCAAGAGAGGGAACGGATGGTGAGAGTTCCCGTGAAGCGGCCGGAGAAGTCGTCCCGGAGCATTGGGCTGAACGAAAAGTAAGCCGCAACGGAGTCCCACCGTTACCCGGGAAGGGCGTGAAAGCGCCCATGAGCGCGTGCTTTTGCACGAATCCAGGTGGTACCACGGACATTTTGTTCGCCCTGAGCCGAAAGGCCCGGGGCGTTTTTATTTGCCTGCGTGCAGAAAGGAAAAATTCCTATGCGGTTTGCCGTCAGTGCTGCCTGTGACCAGAAAGCGATGGCGGCTCTGGTCCGCACACTGCGGAAAACGCTGCGGCGGCGCAGGCCTGCTGGAGTTATGACCGTATCCTGCTGGCCTGTAAAACAGCGGATTACAAAACAGAGGATTACTTTGTATGCTTCCTCAGTAAGCGCCGCGGGCAGATGTTCCATAAGCGTGGCTTTACGGAGGGAACTCCCGAAGATTTCCGCACCTTTATCAGTCAAAAAACTGGGAAACCGGTGAAATATATCAAATGAGAACCATTTCGTTCAAAAGATAGGAGAGAACACACATGAACAAAGAACTGCCCAAGGTGTATGAGCCGCAGCAGGTGGAGTCCCGCATCTATCAGATGTGGATGGACGGCAA
>JAEDEN010000016.1 GCA_016293265.1 Oscillospiraceae bacterium
CCTTCCGCCGCATCGCCACCTATTGCAAGAACATCGGCGTGCAGTATCTGACGGTGTATGCCTTCTCCACGGAAAACTGGAAGCGCTCCGCTGACGAGGTGGGCGCCATCATGGCCCTTTTGAAAAAGTATCTGCTGGAGGCGGTGGATACCATGGAGCGGGACCATATCCGCCTCCACTTTTTTGGAGACATGACCCCCATTTCCCCGGAGCTGCGGGCCCTGGCCCATGAAACGGATGAGATCTCCGCCCATCTCCCGGAGGGAGACTTCCAGGCAAATGTATGCCTGAACTACGGCGGCCGTGATGAGATTTTGCGGGCCGTGCGGCAGTTTGCCGCCCAGTGCGCGGCGGGGGAGAAGCGCCCTGAGGAATTGGACGACGCCATGTTTTCCTCTTACCTGGATTCCAGAGGCATCCCCGACCCGGAGCTCATTATCCGTCCTAGTGGGGAGCTGCGGCTGTCCAACTTTTTGCTGTGGCAGTGCGCCTATTCCGAGTTTTATTTCACGGATACCCTCTGGCCGGACTTTGACGAAGCGGAGCTGGACCGGGCCATCGCTTCCTACAGGAAAAGAGACCGCCGCTTTGGCGGAGTGAAGAAATAAGAACTTGGAAGGTAGGCGATGTTTCTATGTTTAAACGCGTGATGGTCGCTGTGGTGGGCATCCCGTTTTTGCTGCTGGTGCTGGCCTGGGCGCCCGAATGGGCCACCATGGTTTTGCTTGCCAATATGTGCGGCCTTGGCGCCTATGAGTTGATGCGGGCTGTGGGAGGGGAGAAGGGCAAGCGCCTCCTTCCCGTGACCTGCCTTACGGCCGCACTGGTGCCGGTGTGCCTGTATGTTATGACCGGCTGGGCCCAGGCGGAACTGACGGCCATGCCCGTACTGCCGCTGGTGCAGGCTCTGGCGATGCTCTTTGTCTTTTTGCTCTTTGTCTATGCCATTTTGCATTACGGGAAAGAGAGCGCCATCCCCTTTGGAAGCCTCACTGCCGCCCTGTTCGGCGGCCTGGTGTTCCCGCTGATGCTCTCCTGCCTGCTGCTTTTGCGGATGTGGCCTTATATGGGGAAATATTTTGTCTTTTTGCCCCTTTGTATCTCCTTTGGCAGCGACACCTTTGCCCTCTTTGCGGGGATGCTCTTCGGAAAGCATAAGCTGGCTCCTTTGGTCAGCCCCAAAAAGACGGTGGAGGGCGCTGTCGGCGGCATCCTGGGCGGCATCTTCGGCGTGGTGCTCCTGAATGTGATCGTAAGCAATCTCATCCGTGATCCCTTTATGGAGCCTTCCCATATGCTGGGATTCGGCATCGCCGGCAGCATTATCAGCCAGATCGGCGACCTGAGCTTTTCTGTCATCAAGCGGGAATTCGGCGTCAAGGACTACGGCAATCTCCTGCCCGGCCACGGCGGCATTCTGGACCGCTTTGACAGCGTTACCTTTGTCGCGCCCTTCGTCTATTTGACACTCAGCATACTCTGGAGGCTTTGAGGATAAACTATGAGCAACACGATTTCGATTCTTGGCTCCACCGGCTCCATTGGCCGTCAAACCCTGGATGTGGCGGAGCAGATGGGCTTGTCCGTGGCGGCCATCACCGCCCACGGAAGCGTTGCACGCATGGAAGAGCAGGCGCGGCAGTTTCGGCCGCGCCTTGCTGTGCTGACGGATGAAACGGCGGCAAAGGATCTTGCCGTCCGCCTTGCGGATACGGAAACCAGAGTCCTCGGCGGCTTTGACGCCCTGGAGGAGGCTGCTGTCATCCCACAGGCGGATACCGTGGTGACTGCCGTTGTGGGCATGGTGGGCCTTAAGCCTACCCTTGCCGCCATTGGCGAAAAAAAGCGCATCGCCCTCGCCAACAAGGAAACGCTGGTATGCGCCGGCGAGCTGGTGATGGACGCGGCGGACCGCTGCGGCGCGGAAATCATCCCCGTGGACAGCGAGCATTCCGCCATTTTCCAGTGCGTCCAGGGCTGTTTGGACCGCCGCGAGATCAAGCGGCTGATCCTCACCTGCTCCGGCGGCCCCTTTTACGGCATGAGCTACGGGGAAAACGGAAAAATGACAAAGGCGGACGCCTTGCGCCACCCCAACTGGAAGATGGGGCCCAAGATTACGGTGGACTGCGCCACGCTGATGAACAAGGGCTTGGAGGTCATCGAGGCCATGCGCCTCTACCGCCTGCCGCTTTCGCAGGTGGATGTGGTCATCCACCGCCAGAGCATCGTCCACTCCCTGGTGGAGTATCGTGACGGCGCGGTGCTGGCCCAGTTGGGTACGCCGGATATGCGCCTGCCCATCCGCTATGCCATGACCTATCCCAACCGGGGCATGAGTTTGGCGGAACCGCTGGACCTTTTGACCTGCCCGCCCCTGACCTTTGCGGCACCGGACCGGGAGGCCTTTCCCTGCCTGCGCCTGGCCGAAGAGGCCGCCGGAGAGGGCGGCACGGCCTGCGCTGTGCTGAATGCCGCCAACGAAGAGGCGGTGAAGCTGTTCCTGCAGGACCGCATCGGCTTCCACGATATTCCCAGTTTGGTGGCAAAGGCCCGGGCCGGCGTACCTGTGGTCCAGAACCCCACCCTGGAGGACATCCTGGCCGCTGACCGGGCGGCCCGGGAAACTGTTTTGAGGTAAGCATAATTTTAGGAGTTTTTGCATGAAACCTGTTTTTATCCTGGCGGCGATCCTGATCTTCGGTGTGTTGGTGGCCGTCCATGAGCTGGGCCACTTTCTGGCGGCAAAGCTCTGCGGTGTAAAGGTCAATGAGTTTTCTATCGGCATGGGCCCCGCCCTTTGGACGAAGGAGAAGGGAGAGACCCGGTACTCTCTGCGCGCCCTGCCTCTGGGCGGATTTTGCGCCATGGAAGGGGAGGACGAGGACACCGGTGACGAGCGCGCTTTTTCCCGCCAGAGCTTTTGGAAGAAATGTATTATCCTGGTGGCCGGCTCGGCCATGAACTTTTTGACGGGCCTGCTCATCGTGCTGGTCCTCTACGCCGGCGCGGGTGCCTTCCTTACCGACCAGATCAGCGGCTTTGCCCCCGAATTCCAGCTCCGGGGCGAGAATGGACTGATGGAGGGGGACATTTTCTATAAGATCGACGGCTACCGCACCTATCTCAGAGGCGATGCCTCCATGCTTCTCAGCTACCATAAAGGCGATACCATCGACCTGGAAGTGGTCCGCGGCGGTGAGCGGGTGGTTCTGGAGGACTTTCCCATGAAGCGGGGAGAGTACCTCAGCTCCGATGGCTCTACCTACACAGGCTTTGGCCTGTATGTGGGGGTCTACGGAGAGGAAGCCACTTTTTTGAACAGGCTGAAATATACCTGGTATACAGGCCTGGATTTTGTACAGCAGGTGCGCCTCAGCCTGAAGCTGATCCTGACCGGGGGAGCGTCCATGGAGGATATCAGCGGCCCGGTGGGCATCGTTTCCACCATTACCCAGGTAGGCTCCGAGGCGGAGACGGCCGGTGACGCCTGGCGGCAGATCTTCTTTTTCGCGGCGCTGCTTGCGGTGAACCTGGCTGTGATGAACCTGCTGCCGATCCCCGCTCTGGATGGGGGACGGGTCTTTTTCCTGGTGATCGACACGGTGTGCTTCCTGCTCTTTCGGAAGAAGGTGCCGGAGAAATACCAGGCGGCAGTCAACGGCGTGTGCTTTGCCATGCTGATGGCTTTCATGCTGCTGGTCACCTTTAACGACGTATTTAAGCTCTTCCGATAAGGAGGTCTTTTTATGACAAAGAAACTGTTTGTGGGCGGCGTGGCCGTGGGCGGCGGCGCCCCGGTTTCCATCCAGTCCATGTGCAATACGAAAACAGACGATGTGGCTGCCACGGTGGAGCAGATCAAAGCCCTCACTGCTGCCGGCTGCGAGATCATCCGTGTGGCCATTCCCGACCAGGCCGCCGCGGAGGCCGTGGATCGGATCAAGGAACAGATCGACATCCCTCTCATTGCGGATATCCACTTTAACCACAAGCTGGCCCTGGAGGTGGCCCGCCGGGGCATTGACGCCATCCGCATCAATCCCGGCAATATCGGCGGGGAGGAGAATGTGAAGGCCGTTGCGGATATTTGCAGGGAGAAGAAGATTCCCATCCGCATCGGCGTCAATGGCGGCTCCCTGGAAAAGGAGCTGCGGGCCAAGTATGGCGGCGTCACCGCTGAGGCGCTGGTGGAAAGCGCCATGGGGCACGTACATCTTTTGAACCGTTTCGATTTTGACGATATCTGCATCAGCGTCAAGTGCTCCGATGTTCCGCTGACCATGGCGGCCTACCGGCTGCTCAGCCAGCGGACAGACTATCCGCTGCATCTTGGCGTCACCGAGGCGGGTACGCCTTCCATGGGGATGGTGAAGTCCGCCATGGGCATCGGCGGGCTTTTGTGCCTCGGTATCGGTGATACCCTGCGGGTGACGCTTACCGCCGACCCGGTGGAGGAGATTTACGCCGCCAAGAAGATCCTGAAGGCCGCAGGGCTCCGGAAGGAGGGCGTGAACCTCATTTCCTGCCCCACCTGCGGCCGCACCCGCATCGACCTCATCCCCATCGCCGAGGAGGTGGAGCGGCGGCTGATGGACTGCGGGAAAAACATCACCGTGGCGGTGATGGGCTGTATCGTCAACGGGCCCGGAGAGGCTTCCGCCGCTGACATCGGGATCGCCGGCGGCGACGGGGAGGGGCTGCTTTTCCGAAAAGGGAAACCCCTTTACAAGGTGCCGCAGGACAGGCTTGTGGACGCGCTGATGGCGGAGATCGAAAAACTGTGACCTTTGTTTACCCAATAGACCCCGGTACGGAAAGGAATCACCATGGCGAAAAATATTCCCTTTTTTGATATGTTCTCGGAGCTGCAGCTTTCCGGTGAGCTGCGGCTCAAGCTCGTGGGCGCGGAGCTGACCGGCGCCTGCATCGACCAAAGCACCATGGCTATCACACTGCATCTTTTGACAAAGACCCTCCTGGAAGAGGCGGATGTGGCCGCCCTGCGGCAGACGATCTGCATGGTCTACGGCTTTACCAGCGCGCAGATCCATGTCACCTGCGGCGCGGCAGTGAGTGCCGTGGCCTCCCCTCCGCCCCGGGGAGATCAGGGAGGAAAGGGCGGCAAAACGGGGAGCAGTCCCGCTCCCTCCAAGGTTCTCATGGGCAATCCCATTAAAGGAAAGCCCGTTCCCATGAAGGAACTGAATTTGAAAATGGGGACCGCCACCGTTGCGGGCAAGGTCTTTTCCTTTGAGTGCCAGGAGACCCGCCGTTCCGGTACCTGGCGTCTTACCTTTGACATGACTGATTATACCAACTCTGTTACGGTGATGAAATTTCTCACCACCAAGGAGGCGCAGCAGCTGGAGGGAGCCATCAAGCCAGGTATGTGGCTATTGGTGCAGGGAAAGATGGAGCTGACCCGGGACGGCAAGGATATGCAGCTCAATCCCTACCACATCAATACCTGCGAGCATCAGGAGCGGCAGGACACCGCCCCGGTAAAGCGGGTGGAGCTGCATCTGCATACCAAGATGAGCAACATGGATGCCCTGACGGATACCAAGGAGGTCATCAAGCAGGCCATCAGTTGGGGCCATCCGGCTATCGCCATCACCGACCACGGCGTTGCCTCATCCTTCCCGGATGCCTGGCACGCCGCGGGGGATAAGATCAAGATCCTCTACGGTGTGGAGGGGTATTTCGTCAACAACGTGGATGACCGTATCGTGGTTCACGGCAGGCAGGACCAGTCCCTGGAGGGTGAATTCGTCTGCTTTGATATTGAGACCACCGGATTGAAGGTGGACCGGGAGGCCATTACGGAGATCGGCGCCGTTGTGCTGAAAGACGGCCAGATCACAGAGCGGTTTCAGACCTTTGTGAATCCAAAGCGCCGACTGACACCGGAGATCATCGGCCTCACCGGTATCACCGACGAGATGCTGAAGGATGCGCCGGAACTGAAAGACGCGCTGACGGAGTTTTTGAAGTTCGTAAATGGCCGTCCCCTGGCGGCCCACAACGCGGAGTTCGACATCGGCTTCATCCGCGCCGGATGCAAGCAGGTGGGCATTCCCTTTGATCCCACCTATGTGGATACCCTGATCCTGGCCCAGAATCTGCTTCCTGAGCTGGGAAAATACAAGCTGGATATTGTGGCGGAGCACCTGGACCTGCCCGACTTCAACCATCACCGGGCCAGCGATGACGGCGCCACGGTGGCCTATATGCTGATCCCCTTTTGGAAGATGCTCCATGAGCGGGGGATCCATACCCTTCAGGCCATCAATGGGGAGATGGAAAAGCTGCGTCCTCTGGGGAGCCGCACCAACCGCTTCCCGAAGCACATCATCCTTCTGGCCCGGAACAAGGTGGGGCTCAAGAACATCTATCAGATGATCTCAGCCTCCAACCTCCAATACTTCAAACGTGTGCCCACCATTCCCAAGAGCCTTTTGAACGAGCACCGGGAGGGCGTCATTGTGGGCGCCGCCTGTGAGGCCGGCGAGCTGTTCAGGGCGATCACCGACCATAAGGACTGGGAAGAGCTCAAGCGTATTGCCGATTATTACGACTATCTGGAGATCCAGCCCCTTTGCAACAATATGTTCATGCTGCGAAACGGCGATGTCCGGTCGGAAGAAGATTTGAGAGACTTCAACCGCACCGTCGTCCGCCTGGGGGAGGAACTGGGCAAGCCCGTGTGCGCCACGGGGGACGTTCATTTCCGGGAGCCGGAGGATGAGGTCTACCGCCATATTTTGCTGGCCTCTAAGAAATTCCCAGACGCCAACGCACCGCTGCCGATCTATTTCAAGACGACGGATGAGATGCTGGAGGAGTTTTCTTACCTCGGGGAGGAGAAGGCTTACGAGGTGGTGGTGGAGAACACCCGCCTGGTGGCCGACCAGGTCGAGACCTTTGAGCTTCTTCCCCAGGAGCTGTTCCCGCCGAGACTGGAAAATTCTGAGGAGGACCTGAACCGCCTGGTCTGGGAAAAGACCCACCGGCTTTACGGGGACGATCCCCCCAAGCTCATCGTGGACCGGCTGAACGTGGAGCTGGGCGGTATCCTCGGCAAATACGACGTGGTCTATATGTCTGCCCAGAAATTGGTGCAGCGGTCCCTGGAAAACGGCTACCTGGTGGGCTCCCGGGGCTCTGTGGGATCATCCCTGGTGGCTTATATGTCCGGTATTACGGAGGTCAACTCCCTTCCGCCTCACTATCGCTGCCCCAAGTGTAAAAACAGTGAATTCATCATGGATGGCTCCTACGGCTGCGGCGCGGATATGCCGGACAAGGTCTGTCCTGTTTGCGGCACCAAATACGTCAAGGACGGTTTCGACATCCCCTTTGAGACCTTTCTGGGCTTTGGAGGCGGCAAGGTGCCGGATATCGACCTGAACTTCTCCGGCGAATACCAGGCCCGGGCCCACCGCCATGCCATTGAGATGTTTGGCGAGACCCAGGTGTTCCGCGCCGGCACCATCGGTACGCTGGCGGAAAAGACGGCCTACGGCTTTGTCAAGAAGTATCTGGAAGAAAACGGAATCACCGCCGGCAGGGCGGAGGAAAACCGCCTGACTCTGGGCTGTGTGGGGGTCCGCCGTACCACCGGCCAGCATCCCGGCGGCCTGGTGGTGGTGCCCGATGATAAGAGCGTGGAGGATTTCTGCCCCGTCCAGCATCCGGCGGACGCGGATGATTCCGACACCATCACCACCCACTTTGAATACCACTCCATGGAGGCGAACCTGCTGAAGCTGGATATGCTGGGCCACGATGACCCCACAATGGTTCGTATGATGCAGGACCTTACCGGCGTGGACCCCCAGACCATCCCTCTGGATGACCGGGATACCATGTCCATCTTTACCTCCAGCAAGGTGTTGGGTTATGAGAATGATGAGATCCTGGGCCCTACCGGCGCCGTGGCAATCCCCGAATTCAATACCCGCTTTACCCGCCAGATGCTGGTGGATACCCAGCCTAAGGATTTCAACACTCTGGTGCGCCTTTCCGGCTTTTCCCACGGTACGGACGTGTGGCTGGGCAACGCCCGGGAGCTGATCGTCAGCGGTACGGCCACGGTTCTGGAAACGGTGGGCTGCCGTGATGATATCATGCTTTATCTCATCTCCAAGGGCCTTGATCCGAAGATGTCCTTCAAGATCATGGAGAAGGTTCGTAAGGGAAAGGTGAAAAAGGGCGGCTTTGACGAGGGATGGGTGGAGGCCATGCAGACCCATGATGTCCCTTCGTGGTACATCGAATCCCTTGCCAAAATCGGCTACCTGTTCCCCAAGGCCCACGCCGTTGCCTACGTTATGATGGCTTTCCGTATCGCCTGGTACAAGGTGCATGAGCCCCTGGCCTTCTACGCCACCTTCTTTTCCGTCCGGGCAAAGGCCTTCGACGCGGAATTTTGCTGCGCGGGCAAGGATGCTGTGAAGAAGAAGATCCGGGAGATCGAGAACAACAAGGACGCCACGGCAGTGGAGCAGAATCTCATGACCACTCTGGAGGTGTGCTATGAGTTCTACCTGCGGGGCTTCCATTTCGAGACCATCAATATCTATGAGTCCGACGCCACCAAATTCAAGATCACGGAAAACGGCCTTCTGCCGCCCTTTATCTCTGTGCACGGATTGGGAGAGGCTGCCGCCATTGATACGGTAGAAAAGCGCAAGGGTAAGAATTTTATTTCCATTGAGGAATTCTCCCTGTGCTGCAACAAGCTTTCCAAGACCCATATTGAGCAGCTCAAGGCCTTGGGGGCCTTTGCCGGTATGGCGGAGACCAGCCAGATCACACTCTTCTGACTAAAAAATCGGTACCCTGTGTGGGTACCGATTTTTTATCGTCGGGTTTTTTGAGGAGAAGAGAGGCGGGCGGCGGCGTGGCGGCCTGCGGTGATCCCGCTGCCAAAGGCCCAGTGGAGGTTGAAGCCGCCGCAGCTTCCCGCCGCATCCAGGGTTTCACCCACGAAGTAGAGGCCGGGGAACTTTTTCACCATGAAGCTCCCGGCTTCCAACTGGGAAAGGCTGATGCCGCCGCCGGTGGTCTGGGCCTGCTGCCAACCCAGGGGCGTGAGGCCGGCAAAAGTCCAATCCAGAAAGGTCCTGGCCAGGGCGGCGATCTGAGCAGCGGAAAGGGAAGAGGGGATCTGCTCGCCCAGGCGGGCCGCCTTCCAGACCGCGGCGCCGATACGCTTGTGAACGAAGCCGGTCATGAAGTCGGCGGCGGTGGCCTCCGGCATCAGCCGCACCCGGTGCTGCAGCAGGTCGGTAAGGCCATCGGCGTCAAAGGCGGGGAAGAGGTTCAGATGCACGATGGGGCGGCGCAGCCCGCCCTTGGGTTTGAGGTAGTTGGAAAGCTGCATGATGACAATGCCGGAGAGGCCGTGTTCTGTAAATTGCACTTCGCCCTCCTCCCGGGCGATGAAGGCTTCGCCGTCCGTCAAGGTGACGGCGGCCTTCACGCGGATACCGGAAAGGCCTGAGGGGCGGGGCTTATCGCACTGCAAGGCAACAAGACAGGGGTATTCCGGTTGGATCTGGAGCCCCAGGGACCGGGCAAGCTGACTGCCAAAGCCGTTGGTGCCAAATTGGGGCCCTGCCTGTCCGCCCAGGGCGCAAATAACGCTGCGGGCAAAGAAACGGTCTGTTTCCGTTTCCACAATAAAGCCGTCATCCTTTTTTACAAGGTTTTTCACAGGGCAGGCGGTGTGCACTTCCACACCCGTCCGCTCCAGCCAGTAAAGCAGAAGGTTCAAAAAATCAGAGGCTTGGTTGGAATAAGGATAGACCCGTCCTTCACTGTCTGCCCGGGTGAGGAGACCGTGGCTGTGGAACCACTCCAGGGGGCTTCCCATGGCAGTGAGCATCCGCTCCGCCTGCTGGGGATCGGAGGAAAAGTACCGCTCCGGGCAGGAGCCGAGATTGTCCAGATTGCAGCGGCCGTTGCCGGTGGCCAGCAGTTTTTTGCCGATTCGCTGGTTTGCCTCCAGCAGCATGACTTTTGTTCCCGCCGGGGCAGATTCGGCGGCGGAGATGGCTGCCAGAATGCCCGCGGCGCCGCCGCCCAGTACGATGATCCGTTCCATGAAGAGCCTCCCGAAAAAGCTTCGTTTTTTCCCAATATACCATGCCCAACCGTTTTTTTCAATCTCCTTGAGGATTTGAAGGGTTTTCGGAAAATCCCGGTTGAACCCTTCGGAAACTTATATTATAATAGAAAAACAATTCTTTGACAGGAGAATCCTATGTTTCGAGTAATCAAGACCCAGGGACGCGCCCGCCGGGGCGAGTTTTCCTGCGCGCACGGCGGCGTCGTGCAGACGCCGGTTTTCATGAATGTCGGCACCCAGGCCGCCATCAAGGGCGGTGTCTCCGCCCACGATCTGAGGGAAGTGGGCTGTCAGATCGAACTTTCCAACACTTACCACCTCCACCTGCGGCCCGGTGATAAGTTGGTGCGTCAGATGGGAGGGCTCCATAAGTTTATGAACTGGGATGGCCCGATCCTGACGGACTCCGGCGGATTCCAGGTGTTCTCTCTTGCGTCCCTGCGCAAGATCAAGGAGGAGGGCGTCTATTTTTCCTCCCATATTGACGGGCGGAAGATTTTCATGGGCCCGGAGGAGTCCATGCAGATCCAGTCCAACCTGGGCAGCGACATCGCCATGGCTTTTGACGAATGCGTGGAAAACCCCGCCGCCTACGAATATGCAAAGGCCTCCTGCCAGCGGACGCTGCGCTGGCTGGAACGCTGCAAGGCCGAGCATGACCGCCTCAACAGTCTGAGCGATACGGTAAATCCCCATCAGATGCTCTTTGGCATCAACCAGGGAGCTACCTTCCCGGACCTCCGGGCCTGGCATATGCAGGAAATCGCGAAAATCGACTGCGATGGCTTTGCCATCGGCGGCCTTGCCGTTGGAGAGCCGGCGGAGGTGATGTATGAGATGATCGACGTGGTGGAGCCCCATATGCCCCGGGAGAAGCCCCGATATCTGATGGGAGTGGGCACGCCCAGCAACATCATTGAGGCGGTCTACCGGGGTGTGGATTTCTTCGACTGTGTGATGCCCTCCCGCAACGGCCGCCACGGCAAGCTCTTCACGTGGGAGGGGACGGTGAATATCCTCAATGAGAAATATGCAACGGACGAGCGCCCCATAAGTGAAAGCTGCACTTGCCCTGTGTGCCGCAGCTTCTCCAGAGCCTATCTCCGCCATCTGTTCAAGGCGGATGAGGTGCTGGCCCTTCGGCTTGCGGTGCTGCACAATCTATTCTTTTATAATGAGCTGATGGCGCGGATTCGTACGGCCCTGGAGGAAGGGACTTTCGATGAATTCCGGGCCCGGTACAGCGGCAAGCTGGAACAGCGGGCATGAGGAAAAGAAAGTTCTTGCAAAACACGGTGACTTTGATATAATAGTCTCATTCTGAATACACAAAAGTAAGGCAAAAAGGAGTTTTGTACAATGGATCAGAATATGTCTATGATTCTTATGCTGGTGCTTCTCTTCGCGATGATGTACTTCCTCATGATTCGCCCCGAGAACAAGCGTAAGAAGAAGCTGCAGGAGATGCGTGAGAGCCTGAAGAAAGGTGACACCGTCACTACCATCGGCGGCATTGTGGGCAAGATCGTCCGCATTACCAACGATACCATCATTTTTGAGACCAGCGAAGACCGCGTTCGCATTGAGGTGGCCAAGTGGGCCATTTCCACCACCGGCGTCCAAACCGAGGAGCAGCCTGTGGAAAAGAAGGAAAAGAAGAAGGCTGCCGAGGTTCCCGAAGAGCCTGAAGCGCCCGCCGCTGAGAAGAGCGACGAGCAGTAATCCTTTCCTCCGTCATAAAATCCCGCCCTCCCTTCATATGTTCCCTCAGGAACGTATGAAGGGAGCGTTTTTTTATGGGCAAAAAGGAAACACCGCTTTGGATCGTACTGACGCAGGGAAGCCTTCTGGCGCTGGCGATCTACTTTCTGGGACTGCTTGGGATCAGTGGCCTGCTGGTGAATGGAAAGATGGGGGAGGGGAGCGCTTTTCCACTGACGCTTGGCCTGATCGTCATCACCGCTTTTGGAGGGGCGATGATCGCAGTGCGGCGAACCACCTTGGGTACGCTGCCGACGGGGCTTGCCATCGCCGCCATCTTCCTCTTCGCCCTTGGCGTGGCGGGGCTTGCCTTCTGGGAGAGCATTACCTTCCTGGGGCGGGGCGGCATCCTGATGGGGGGTGCTCTTTGCGGAGGCGTCCTTGCGGGACTTCTGGGAGGACGGAAGCGCCGCCGCGGAAAGCGGGTCCGCCGCTGAGAGATATTGTGAAAATTGACAAAAATGTACTGCCCCCATATTTTTGCACTTCTCATCGCCGCAGGAGGAGGGCGCCGCCGCAGGGGAGGAGGGCATCGCAGATGTGGGGGCGGAGGACGGAGCCGGGGCACCAGATATACGCCCTTTGGAGGGCGCGGCGGGCTGTCTGAAACGGTAAGTTTTGAGAGTTAACATAATATAGTTAACATAAAATTTATGCATAACGTACAAAAAATAATTTTTTACGGTAAACCGCTTGATAAATCTGGAAAATTCAACTATATTAAAGATAAAGAAGGTTTACGTCAACCAGAAAATCCGCCGTCCGTTCCTGTTGGCGGCGGATAGCAGTGATAACCTGTCTCCCCGCTGCATACGCTTGCAGTGAGGTGAGGCGGTTTGATCGGTAAGAGACAGCTGGGCGGCAAGGCGGCGGCATTTCCCATGTATCGTCTGCTTTTGCTGGCACTTTTCTTTTTAGGCGGCGTGATTTTGGGACAGGTTCTGGCGCTTCGTGTGCCTGCTGCCACAGGCGCTGAGCTGGAAACGTATTTGTCTGAGTTTTTGAAGCTGGAGCATCTCCCCGTTTCCGGGACGGTGGTTTCCACGCTGGTTCTCTATTTTCGTTATCCGCTGCTGGCTTTTTTGCTGGGGTTTGCATCCATCGGCGTTTTTCTCCTGCCACTTACCAGTTTGGCCTTTGGCTTTTTCTTATCTTTTTCCGTGTGCTGCTTTACGGCGGCCTTCGGAGGGGAGGGGATTTTGCTGGCGCTGGCGGTGTTCGGGCTTCGCTGCGTGGTAACGGTTCCCTGTTTTCTTTTGCTGGCGGTGCCCTCCTTCGGGGCCGCTGTTACCCTGGCCGGTCTTTCCATGGGAAAAGGAAGACGCTCCGCGCCGGTGGTGTATGGCAGAAGCTGGTGGCTTCGCTTGGCGGCTGCAACCCTGGTGCTCCTTGCAAGCGTGTTGGTTGATTTGATGGTCTCGCCCTATTTGCTTCGTCTGGCCCTGGGACGGCTGTTTACATGACTTCGGGAAGAGAGAGGAAGTGAGGTTCCTTGACAAGCGGTGATATTGCGCGCTTTGGCGCCTATCTGACGGAGGAAAAGCACTCCTCGCAAAATACCATCGCCTCCTATCTCCGGGATGTGACACAGTTTGCCGAGTTCCTGCAGGAGAGAGATGGCTGTATGCTGCGTCAGGCCACCAGGGAGATGGTGCAGGATTATATGAATTTTGCCCAGAGCCACGGCAAGTCTGCTGCTTCCATCACCCGTTTTCTGGCGTCTGTCAAAGCGTTTTACAACTTCCTCATCTCCGGCGGCGTAGTACAGGAAAATCCCGCCAAGGGTCTTTCTGCCGGGAAGCTGGAGCGCAAATATCCGGAGATCCTTACCAGCAGGGAAGTGGAGCTGTTTCTGGAGCAGCCCCAGTGCGTGGATGACAAGGGCTTCCGTGACCGGGCTATGCTGGAGTTGCTGTATGCCACGGGAATCCGGGTCAGCGAGCTCATCTCCCTGGATATGGACGATGTGAATCTGGCTGCCGGTTTTATCCGCTGCGAGAGCAAGGGCAAGGAGCGGATCATTCCCCTTTACCATGCCGCTATTAAGGCGCTGCAGGACTATATCCGGAATGTCCGCCCCAGCCTCATCGCTTCCAGCGACGAAACAGCCCTGTTTGTAAATATGAACGGCGAGCGCATGAGCCGGCAGGGTTTCTGGAAGATTATTAAGTTTTATCAGGAAAAGGCGGGGATCCAGAAGGATATCACCCCCCACACGCTGCGCCATTCCTTTGCGGTCCATCTGCTGGAAAACGGAGCGGATCTGCGTTCCATCCAGGAGATGCTGGGCCATGCCGATATCTCCTCCACACAGATCTATACCCATGTTGTAAAGCGGCAGTTGAAAGACGTCTACCGCAAGGCCCATCCAAGAGCGTAAGAAGATAGCTGAGATCAGCACGGCTCTGCCGTGCTGATTTTTTGCAGAATTTTTCCGCTGGGGAAAACAAAAGTCCCTGAAAAAAACTCTAATTAGCAAAGAAAGGAGGGAGGCCTATGGGAAGAGAGGAATTTGCCCTCCGGGTACAGGCTATCCGGGAGCGGCTCTACCGCGCGGCGTTCCTGTATCTGGGCAGTGAGGCGGATGCGCTGGAAGCGGTGGATGAGGCGGTCTACCAGGCGCTGCGCTCTTTAAAAAAGCTGCGGGAACCGGCTTATTTTGAAACCTGGCTTACCCGCATCCTCATCAACGAATGCCATAAGGAGCTGCGCCGCCGCAAGCGCCTTGCCTGCGGGGAAGAGCTGCCGGAAACAGGCGGGCCAGAGCAGTTTGACCATCTGCCGCTGAAGGAAGCACTTTTGCACCTGCCGGAGGAGCTGCGCTCCGTGATCATCCTGCGCTATTTTGCAGGCTATACCCAGGCGGAAACAGCACAGAGCCTTGGCCTTCCCCAAGGGACGGTGGCCACCCGCCAGCGCCGCGCTCTGGGACTGTTGAGACTGGAACTGGGAGAGGAGGCGAACCCATGAACCGCAATGAAGAATATGATGCCCTGCTTCGGGAGCTGGAAAATACGCCAAAAGCACTTGAAACAGCGGTGGAAAAGGCACTGAAAAGGGAAAAAGCTTTACGGAACAGACGGCTCATTGTCCGCCCTGCCGCAAGCCTTGTCGCCTGTTTTCTGGGATTCATCCTGCTGGTGAACGTATTTCCGCCCTTTGCACGTGCCTGTGGAAGCGTGCCTGTTTTGCGGGAGCTTGCCAAGGCCGTGTGCTGGTCGCCGTCCCTGAGTGCAGCAGTGGAGAACGAGTATGTCCAGCCCATCGGAAAGTCACAGACGGTGAACGGCATCACCGCCACCATAGAATACGTCATCGTGGACCAGAAGCAGGTTAATATTTTCTTTACCCTGGAGGGCGATTACAAGAATCTAACCGGCGAGATGCTGGAGTTATACCCAGAACAGAAATGCAGCCGTTCTGTGAACAATTTTATGGAACCGCCCGGTTCACTTTTGCGTTATACTTTGAATTATGTCGATGAGGACGTTCCTGGCAGCTTTACCATGACCTTCAGCGTCACCACCTATAAGGAGATGGACTTGGAGGAACGTCCTCCCGAACAAAGTTGGGAGGATGAGATGCTACAGCCTAATGAGGTCAGGGAGCCTGAGATCCTGGCGGAATTTTCTTTCGATTTGGAGTTCGATCCCGACTTTACCGCAAAGGGTGAGATCATTCCGGTCAATACCTCCTTTGATTTAGACGGTCAGACGCTGACAGTCACGGAAGCAGAGGTTTATCCCACCCATACCCGGGTGAAGATCCGAGGAGCGGAGGAGAACACTGCCTGGCTCAAGGGCGTGAAGTTCTATATGGAAAATGAGAAGGGCCAGATCTTTGAGCCCATATCCAATGGTGTTTCCGCCATTGGTGACTCGGACAGTCCCGCCATGCTGTCCTTCCATCTGGAAAGCCCTTACTTTGCTGAGAGTAAGCATCTGACGCTCCATATCACCCAGGTGGAGTGGCTGGACAAGGAACTGGACCGCGTTCGCGTTGACTTGAACCGTGGGTATATGGACCGGAAGATCGAAGGCGTCCGTGTTTTTTCGGCAGACCATCGGGAAGGTGGATGGTTGCTGAGCCTGGAGGTGAAGCGCATCAAGGAAAACCACAGTTTTTCTGTGTTTAGCTCCACTTATTATGATGCGCAGGGAAACGAATATCACATGGATTCTCAGGCCAGCAGTTCCGGAGAAACACCGGAGTATTTCCGGGAGGAGCTACCGCTAAAGGGCTATCATGAAGATGCTGTTTGGCTGGTACCTCTTTATTCTCACCGCACGGATTGCAGCCCCAGTGTTACTGTCCCAATCAAATGATGGAAAATGATGGAAAAGGAGCGCCTTCGAGCGCTCCTTTTTGCGAACAAGTGTACGAACATTTGTTCTTTTGCGGTTGCAAGAAGAGCAAATGTTTGCTATACTGATTTTACCCTCAGTGAACGAGGGGCAACACGGTTTTTCGGGGCCAAAATGACCGCCAGCTTCGTTATCCTCGTTGCCGGGCGACAGCCCGGCGGCCTCGTCTGCCTTGCTGGCCGCGATTTTTGCTCCCGAAAAACTCCAAAGGACCTGCCAGCGAGAAAAAATGGGGGCTGGCAAGGAAGAGGGCGAAGGTGGGCTGACGCCCACCGAGGGCGATGACGCCGCCAGCGTCTATTTTAGCCGCCGGCAGGCGTATTGCCCCTTGTCCACTGAGGGTAATTATAAAAGAATGGAAGGAACGGGACTTCATGCGTATCCTTGGCATTGACCCTGGCATCGCCACCATCGGTTTTGGCCTGGTGGAAGCCCAGCGGGGCCAGGCAAACATGATTACCTACGGCGCCATCACCACGCCCGCGGGTCTGCCGCTTTCCAAGCGGCTTTATCAGATCTCCATGGATATGGAGGCGCTCATCGGGCAGTTGAAGCCCGACGTAATCTCCATTGAGGAGCTGTTTTTCAATACCAACATCACCACCGGCATCTCCGTTGCCCACGGGCGGGGTGTGATCCTCTGCGCCGCTGAAAAATGCGGCATCCCGCTGTATGAGTACACCCCCTCTCAAGTAAAAATTGCCGTGGTGGGTTATGGCAAGGCGGAAAAGCGGCAGGTGATGGATATGACCCGGCGGCTGCTGCACCTGAGGGCCGTTCCCCGGCCGGACGATGCCGCCGATGCCCTGGCGCTGGCGCTGTGCCATGCCAGAAGTTCCACCTCCCGGCTGCCGCAAAGGGAGACAGTGAAGGAAACTATTTAAGGAGAAGCTTATGTTTTATTACCTGGACGGGACTGTGGCAGAGATTTTGCCCTATCTTGCCGTCATCGACTGCGGCGGCGTGGGCTACGCCTGCAAGACCACCAACAATACCCTGGCGAGCCTGAAAAAGGGCCAGAAGGGGAGGCTTTATACCTACCTGAACGTGGGAGAGGGTATTTTTGACCTCTACGGCTTTGCAACGCAGAATGAGTTGAGCAGCTTTAAGATGCTCCTTAGCGTTTCAGGAGTGGGCCCAAAGGCGGCATTGGCCATCCTTTCCGTGGGAACACCGGAGACCCTGGCCATGGCCATCGTTACCGGGGATGAAAAGACGCTTACCGCCGCCCCCGGCATCGGCAAGAAGATCGCCCAGCGTATCATTCTGGAGCTGAAGGACAAAATGGCAAGGGAAACTGCCGCTGGGCTGGACTTTTCCGGCAGCAAAGGAACTCCCGCAGCGCCCCTGTTTACAAACAAGGCCACCGAAGCCGCCCAGGCCCTGGCTGTGTTGGGCTATTCCTCCCAGGAGGCGGCAGCCGCTCTCAAGGGGATCGACGTGGAGGGACTGCCTTTGGAGGAGATCATCCGCCAGAGCCTGAAGAAGATGGTGAAGTGAGGCCTTGCTGCTGAAAGTGAACCCTTCGGCCCTTTTCCGAACCGCCCGGAACGTTTGCAACGATAAGGAAGTGAATCCATGAGCATCGACTTTGGAAGTGATATTTATGAAGAGCCCCTGGTGACCAAGACCTTTCTGCAGGAGGACGCCCAGGAGGGGACGCTGCGGCCCAAAACGCTGCGGGAATACATTGGACAGGAGAAAGCCAAGGAAAACCTGTCCGTCTTTATCCAGGCCGCCCGCAAGCGGGAAGAGGCCCTGGACCATGTGCTGCTCCACGGCCCTCCGGGCCTTGGCAAGACCACCCTTGCAAATATCATCGCCAATGAGATGAATGCGGGCATTCGCATCACCTCCGGCCCCGCCATCGAAAAGCCCGGCGACCTGGCAGCACTTTTGACCAATCTGAATGAGGGCGATATCCTCTTTGTGGATGAGATCCACCGGCTGAACCGCCAGGTGGAGGAGATTTTGTATCCCGCTATGGAGGATTATGCCCTGGATATCATTGTGGGCAAAGGACCTTCCGCCAACTCCATCCGCCTGGACCTGCCCAGGTTCACCTTGATCGGTGCCACTACCCGGGCAGGCCAGCTCTCCGCCCCGCTGCGCGACCGCTTCGGCGTGACGCTTCGGCTGGAGCTGTATACGGCGGAGGAGCTTTCCCGCATCGTCACCCGCTCTGCCGGCATCCTGAATGTGGACATTGTGCCCGACGGCGCCTATGAGATTGCCCGCCGCAGCCGCGGCACGCCCCGTATCGCCAACCGGATGCTGCGCCGCGTCCGGGACTTTGCCCAGGTCAAGGCGGACGGCGTCATTACCCGGGAAGTGGCGGACGAGGCCCTCAGTGCCCTGGAGATCGACCATCTGGGTCTGGACCCAACGGACCGGCGCATGATGGCCGCCATCATCGAAAACTACAACGGCGGCCCGGTGGGCCTTGAAACACTGGCCGCAACCATCGGCGAAGAGGCTGTCACACTGGAGGACGTCTATGAGCCCTATCTGATGCAGCTTGGCTTTCTGACCCGGACGCCCCGGGGGCGGTGTGTCACCCATAAGGCGTACCAGCATCTCCACAAGGCCATTCCCGGCGGAGCTCCGGCGGAGATGGAGCAGTTGACGATCTGAAAAATGCCGAAGCCTTCCCAATCCCGCCGTACGCCGTACGGAGAACCGGCAGGCTGGGTGATCTCCGCTGCCGGTGTCCTTTGACATCCTTTTCCAGAGGAGGGGAAGGGGAGGGGGGTGGAAACGGAGCTGAAATCTGCCCTGAGATACTGCAAAATCATGAAAATCATGCAAAGAAACCCATTGGAATTTGATTATTTTCTTGACATTCCGCCAGAAGGACAGGTATAATACGGTTATGTACAATATGGAAGAGAACGATGATACCATCCTGGAGCGGATGCCTGACGAAGCACTGTGCGATTTGGCAGCATCTGGGAACCGTATGGCGGAGGAAACCCTTGTCATACGATATAACCGTCTTGTCCGCACTTGTTCCCGTCCCTTTTTCCTGGTAGGGGGAGATAGTGAGGATTTGACTCAGGAGGGAATGGTCGGTCTCATCAAGGCAGTCCGGGAATACGATGCCGCCAAGGAGGCATCCTTTCGGACCTTTGCCGAACGGTGCATTCGCAGCCGGCTGTATTCCGTTCTCCGTGCCAGCGCACGGGAAAAGCACATCCCGCTCAATCAGTCGGTTTCTCTGGATACTCCTTGCTTTGACAGCAATTCCTACACCTCTGGTACCAATAACTTGGCGCAGCGCGATCCTGAAGATGAACTGATCGACAGGGAGCACACGGCAGCCCTCTTATCCGGTGTCCGGAAACAGTTGTCCGAATTAGAAGCGAAGATTTTGGGGTACTATTTAGACGGCCTTTCATGCAGGGAAATTGCCGAGACGGTAGGCAGATCCCCAAAGTCCGTGGACAACGCTGTGCAGCGGATCCGACGCAAGGTGGCACAGCACATTCTTTCCGGCGATTTCAGCAAAAGCTGAGCGCATATATATTTTTCTTTTCAAAGAGAGGGTAAAATCATGTACGAAGACAAGACTTTAGTGTGCAAAGAGTGCGGCAACGAGTTCGTGTTCACCGCCGGTGAGCAGGAGTTCTACGCTGAGCGCGGCTTCCAGAACGAGCCCCAGCGCTGCAAGGCCTGCCGCGACGCTCGCAAGAACGCTGCCCGTGGCCCCCGTGAGTACTTCACCGCTGTTTGCGCTGCCTGCGGCGGCGAAGCTAAGGTTCCCTTCGAGCCTAAGTCTGACCGCCCCGTGTATTGCAGCGAGTGCTTCGCCAAGATGCGCGAGCAGCAGAGATAACAAACTGTTTCCAGTTTTGTTTCTTGTGAAAAACGGCATCCGCAAAGCGGATGCCGTTTTTTGATTCCTTGGAAGAGGTTTTCTCGGATTTTCTATTGAATTTGGACGGATAATAGAGTATAATACCCGCGATACAGTTGTGTATTACTTTTTTAATCTCAAAACGGAGGAATCTCACAATGATCGAGATCACGAAGGATACGATTATCGGCGATATTCTGGATATCGCGCCTCAGACCGCTCCCATTTTCTTCTCCATCGGCATGCACTGCCTGGGCTGCCCCTCTTCCCGGGGCGAAACCGTGGAGCAGGCCTGCATGGTCCACGGCGTGGACGTGGATAAGCTCCTGGAGCTGGTGAACGAGGAAGCCAATAAGGAAATCTGATTACCGCAGTGGACGCATACGGCTTGTCCGTATGCGTCCATGAGTCGAAAGCGGAGGCTCTATGGCAAAACGACTGGAATTGACGCCACGGCTTCAAAAAATCGCTGACTGGGTGCCCCAGGGCGCGAGGCTCGCTGATGTTGGCACAGACCACGCATATCTTCCCGTGTGGCTTTCCCTGCACGGGCGCGTGAGTTGCGCCATTGCCAGCGATCTTCGCAAGGGGCCGCTGGAGCGTGCCCGGCTTACCGGACGCACTTACGGCGCGGAGAACATTGACTATCGCCTTTGCAACGGCCTTGGGGATATCCGCCCGGAAGAGGCGGATACCATTGTCATCGCCGGCATGGGTGGGGAGAATATCGCTTCTATCCTTGCCGCCGCTCCCTGGACGAAGGAGGGCAGTTACACGCTGCTTCTCCAGCCCATGACCCGCTCGGCGGAGCTGCGCCGTTTTCTGATGGAAAACGGCTATGCCATCACCCGGGAGGCCCTGGTGCGGGATCGGGGCACCATCTACCCGGTGATGGAGGCTGCGGCAGGGAAGATGGAGTTGACCCTCGGCCAGCTCTACGGCGGCGCAAAGCTGCTGCAGGATCCCTTGGGGGACCGGTACATCATTGAAAAGATCATTCGCCTGCAGGGGGCGGTGGTGGGTCTTTCCCATTCCGCGAATCCCGAAAAGGCTGACGCGGTGCGGGAGATTATCACTGCGCTTCTTGATATGAGGGAGGAGTGGCGTCATGCCAACTGTCCGTGAAATTGAACAGCAGCTCTTCCGCCTGGCACCGAAGGAAGGAGCCATGGATTGGGACAATGTGGGCCAGCTTCTGGGCGACCCGGAGCAGTCCGTGGAAAAAGTCCTTATTTCCCTGGACATTACGGAAGGGGTGGCGGATGAGGCTATCGCAAAGGGCTGTCAGCTCATTGTTGCCCACCATCCCGTTATGAACTGCAAATGGCTGCCGGTGCAGACCGTCCGGACGGATACCCCTCAGGGGCATCTGCTGATCAAACTTTTGACCCATGGTATTTCCGCCATCTGTATGCACACGAATCTGGATGTTGCGGAGGGAGGCGTCAACGACCGCTTGGCACAAGTGCTGAAGCTGGTCGACCCTGGGCCGATGGAAAACGGCCTTGTCCGCGTGGGCACACTGCCTGAGCCCATGCCTCTTGCCGCCTTTGCCCGTTTCACGGCGAAGGCCCTGGGCTGCAACGGCATCCGCTATTCCGATGCCGGAAAGATGGTTTCCAGGGTGGCCGTTGGCGGCGGCGCCTGCGGCGATTTTGAAGAGGATGTCATCCGCGCCGGATGTGATACCTTTGTCACCGCCGACCTCAGCTATCATCAGTTCCTGGACGCCCCGGGAAAGGGCATCAACCTGATTGACGCGGGGCATTTTCCCACGGAGGATCCCGTCTGCGAGGTGCTTATCAAGAATCTGACGGAGCAGTTCCCAAAACTGGCCGTTTTTAAATCCGCTTCCCACAGGGAAGTCATCCAATATTACGTTGAAGGAGACTAAACACTATGTCTGGACATTCTAAGTGGCATAATATTCAAAAGACCAAGGGCGCTGCCGATGCAAAGCGCTCTGCTATCTTCACGAAGATCGCCAAGGAGATCATCGTGGCGGTGAAGGAAGGCGGCGGCTCCGGTGATCCCGCCAACAACTCCCGTCTGGCTACCGTAATCGCCAAGGCCAAGGCAGCCAATATGCCCAACGACAACATCAAGCGTACCATCGACAAGGCTCTGGGTGCCGGCAGCACCGAGAGTTTCGAGGCCGTTACTTATGAAGGCTACGGCCCCGGCGGCGTCGCCGTCATCGTGGAGGCTCTGACCGACAACCGTCAGCGCACCGCTCCTGAGGTCCGCCACGCTTTCTCCAAGTGTAACGGCAGCATGGGCGCCCAGGGCTGCGTGAGCTGGTCCTTTGACAAAAAGGGTGTGATTGTCATCGACAATGAGGAAGGCGAGCTGGACGAGGATACCGTCATGATGGACGCTCTGGAGTCCGGTGCCGATGACTTTGAAGCCGACGGCCCCGCCCTGGAGATCACCTGCGATCCCGATGCCTTCAACGATGTGGTCAAGTCTTTGGAAGGGAAGGGCTATACCTTTGCCAGCGCCGAGATCGAGATGGTTCCCCAGAACTATATCACGCTCTCCGAAGAGGGTGATGTGAAGAACATGAACAAGCTCATTGAAATGCTGGAAGATTCCGACGACGTGCAGAACGTCTGGCATAACTGGGACAACGACTGAGTTCGGATTTTAAGGAGGGACGGGGGACCGTCCCTCTGACTTGTTTACCTTGAGGGGCTGCCCCGAAGAATAAAAGAGGAGGACAGCGTGCTGCGCTGTCCTCCTCATATTTGTACGAGCAAAACTATAAGCCGGGTTCTGTATTTGACAGTCATCTATCTCGACGCACTGTTGCCAGTACGCTCAAGCCACCCCGGGAGCGGTCGGGCCAACCTGTTGCTCCCATACCGGTGTTGCTCCGGATAGAGTTTACAGCGACGGACACTCTCGAGCCGTCGGGTGTGCTCTTGCCACGCCTTTCCACCCTTACCGGCGATCCGTGGGTCTGGGACCCACAGGCTGCCGGCGGTATATCTCTGTTGCACTTTTCCTCAGATCGCTCTGGGCGGGCGTTACCCGTTATCCTTGCCCTGTGGAGCCCGGACTTTCCTCATAGACGGCCTTTCGGCCTGCCCACGCGACTGTCTGTCTTACTCGCAGGGATATTTTACAGGAACAAAGGAGGATTGTCAACGCGAAAATTTTGTATTTTACCTGGCGCAAGCCACAGATGAAAAAGCTGCTGGGCCATCCTGCCACCGGGGGAGCAAAATTTCCCTTCAACGTTGTATTTCAGGGGCTGTTGAGGTATAATCCCTATATGTGAAAATTCCTCCGTGCATATGGAAATGAGGAGAGATTTCGATGAAATTTGAGGAATATTTTGATTCCCTGAGAGGGAAGACCGTGGCTGTCATCGGTATCGGCGTTTCCAACCGCCCGCTGATTGAGCTGCTGCTCTCTCATGGAATCCAGGTCACCGCCTGCGATCGAAAGGACCGTGCGGCTCTTGGGGAGCTTGCCGCCCGGCTGGAAGAGCAGGGCTGCCGTTTACAGTTGGGGGAGGGATATCTGGAAGGACTCCATCAGGATATCATCTTCCGTACCCCCGGGATGCGGCCGGACCTGCCGCAGCTGAGCGCGGCGGTGGCGGGGGGAAGCTGCCTTACCAGTGAGATGGAGGTATTTTTCCGGGTTTGCCCCTGTCCCATTATCGCCGTTACCGGAAGTGACGGGAAGACTACTACCTCCAGCATCATCGCGGAGATGCTCCGCGCTTCGGGAAAAGCCGTCCATCTTGGCGGCAATATCGGCCGCCCGCTGCTGGCGGAGGCCGGCACTATGAAGGAGAGCGACATCGCCGTGCTGGAGTTGAGCTCCTTCCAGCTTTTGACTATGGAGGCAAGCCCCCATATTGCCGTGATGACCAATCTGGCACCCAACCATTTGGATGTACACAAGGATTTTGCTGAGTATATTACTGCGAAGGAAAATATCTTTACACATCAGTCTGCGCAGGATGTTGCGGTTTTTAACTGTGATAATGATATTACCCGTGCCCAGTCGAAAAGAGCCATTGGAACTGTCCGGCTCTTTTCCCGGAAAACCGAAGTGGAAGAGGGCGTATTCCTTCGCGGAGACGCCATCATGGTGCGTACGGGTGGTGTGGAGCGGAAGGTCATGGAGACATCCGATATTCGCTTGCCCGGAGTCCACAACATTGAAAACTATATGGCGGCCATCGCCGCGGTGGAAGGACTCGTCACGGATGAAGCCATCCGCAGCGTCGCCCGGGATTTTCAGGGAGTAGAGCACAGGATCGAACTGGTGCGGACGCTGCGGGGCGTGCGTTATTATAACGATTCTATTGCCACCAGCCCGGACCGCACCATCGCAGGATTGAATTCCTTCCATCAAAAGGTCATCCTCATCGCGGGAGGAAAGAATAAGGGCATCCCCTACGACAGCATTGGCCCTGTTATCAACGCTCATGTGAAGCTCCTGATCCTCTGCGGCGCCACTGCCGGCGTTATCCGGACCGCCGTTGAACAGGCGGAAAACTATGATGGTCTTGAGATTGTGGACGTGGACGACTATCACCAGGCGCTTTCCGTGGCCCAGTCCCACGCAGGGGAAGGAGATGTGGTGCTGCTGTCTCCGGCCAGCACGGCCTTTGACCGCTTTGCAAATTTCATGGAGCGGGGAAAAGTATTCAAAGAGATCGTGAACGGCCTGAAATAACATACGGGAAAAGCCCTTCCGCATACAGTTGCGGGAGGGGGTGGAGCTGTGAAGCGGGGATTTTTCGCTTACCGGCGACGGGCTGACCGCCGGCTTTTTCTTCGGAGCGCTGCGCTTTTGCTGCTGATCCTTTCACTGGCCGCTTCCGTTTTCGCATCGATCCAGATGCGGCCGATTTTGGAGCGGATGGCGGTCAGCAGGGTCTCCAACGCGGTGAACCGTATCGTTTCCGAGGCTGTGGATGAGGCCATCAGCAGCGGAAAAATCAGCTATGACCGCTTGATCTCCTTTGAAAAGGACACAGAGGGCCGCATTACCGCTGTCCACAGCAACATGGTGGCATTCAATCAGTTACAGGCAGAGGTTTTGGATATTGTCCTGGCGCGGATCGAACAGGTCTCCGCCAGGGAACTGTCCATTCCCGTGGGCAGCCTTACCGGTTCCAGCCTTTTGGCCGGCCGGGGCCCCCGGATCCGGGTGCGGATGGAGTCTGTTGGTTCATCCTCCTCAAAATTTCAAAATCATTTTGAGACCGCAGGTATCAATCAGACGCGCCATGAGATCGTACTGTTGATCGATATCAACATCAGCATCCTGCTGCCGGGATTCACCACAGTCACCAAAGTCTCCAATGCCATCACTGTGGCGGAGACAGTCATTGTCGGCTCTGTACCGGAGAGCTACACCTATTTCCATACATCGGAATCAGACTACGAAGGGGATGCAAAGGATTACGTCCTCAATAATGGTTAGGGAGGAACCCCATGGATTACCGCCAGGAGATCAAGGAGCTTCGCCAGAAGCTCAATGAGAATGGATACCGCTACTATGTGCTGGATGCGCCTACCATGAGCGACCATGAATACGATATGCTCAACCGCCGCCTGGAAGAGCTGGAGGCCGCTCATCCGGAGGAGATCACACCCGATTCTCCCACTCAGCGCATCGGAGGAAAGATTCTGCAAGGATTTTCACCTTACACCCATGAAGTGCCATTGGAAAGCCTGCAGGATGTCTTTAATGCCGAAGAGGTAGCGGAGTTCTGCCAGCGCATGGATGAGAATCTGGGCCTTTTGACGGAGTATTCCGTGGAGCCCAAAGTAGATGGCCTCTCTGTTGCCCTGGAATACCGGGACGGTGTTTTTTTTCGGGGGGCCACCCGGGGCGACGGGCGGGTAGGCGAGGATGTGACGGAAAATCTCAGGACCATCCGCTCCATCCCCATGGTGCTGCCGGAAAAACTGCCCCGCCTCATTGTTCGGGGCGAGGTGTATATGGCCCGGAGCGTTTTTGAGGAGATCAACGCCATGCGGGAGCTGCAGGGAAAGCCCCTGATGGCAAATCCCCGCAACGCCGCCGCCGGTTCTCTCCGCCAGCTTGACCCGAAGATCGCCGCAGACCGCCGCCTGGATATCCAGATTTTCAATTTGCAGCTGGCAGAGGGAAAGACATTCCTCTCCCATGCCGAGACGCTGGATTACATTGCTTCCCAACATTTCAAAGTCATTCCCCACAAGACGCTCTCTGGCCTTCAGGCTGTACAGGCGGAGATCGGGAGAATCAATGACCGGCGGATGGAATACCCCTTCGATATTGATGGAGCAGTTGTGAAGGTAAATTCCCTTATAGACCGCGAAACATTAGGGAGTACCGCTAAGTGCCCCAAGTGGGCGGTGGCGTTCAAGTACCCACCGGAGAAAAAGCCCTCCCGCATCGTGGACATTGTGGTGCAGGTGGGCCGCACCGGTGTTCTGACCCCGAAGGCCGTGCTGGAACCGGTGCGGCTGGCCGGCACCACCGTGACAAATGCCACCCTCCACAACCAGGATTTCATTACGGAGAAGGACATCCGCATCGGCGACACCGTCATCGTGCAGAAAGCAGGGGAGATCATTCCCGAGATTGTGGAGGTGGATTTCAGCAAACGCCCGGAAGGTACCACGCCGTATTTCCTGCCGGAGACCTGTCCGGTGTGCGGTGCAAGCGTCCGCCGGGAGGAGGATGGTGCCGCCATCCGCTGCACCGGCGCAGAGTGTCCCGCCCAGCTCCAGCGGAACATCACCCATTTTGCCAGCCGTGACGCCATGGACATTGAGGGCCTTGGTCCGGCGGTTGTCCAGCAGCTTGTGGAAAACGGTTTGATCTGTAACGTTGCTGACCTTTACAGCGTCAGCGCTGCAGATATTGCAAAGCTGGACCGCATGGGTGAAAAATCTGCTGAGAACCTGATCCGCGCCATTGAAAAGTCCAAGGCCAACGACCTTTCCCGGCTGATCTACGGACTGGGCATCCGCCAGGTGGGCGAGAAGGCGGGAAAAGTCCTTGCCAGCCACTTCCGTACCATGGATGCGCTGCGTGCCGCCACGGAGGAGGAGCTGACGGAGATCAACGATGTGGGTGCCGTGACGGCCCGGTGCATCGTGGAATACCTGTCTGCTCCCCAGTCTCAGGACCTGATTGAACGGTTGGCGACAGCGGGCGTTCATATGGAATCCACCGCCCGGCTGGTGGATGAGCGCTTTGCCGGTATGACTTTCGTCCTCACCGGAACGCTGAGCCGGTTTGACCGCAAGAGCGCCCAGGCTATGATCGAAGACCGGGGCGGAAAGGCATCTGGCTCTGTTTCCAAACGTACCACTTACGTGGTGGCAGGGGAGGCCGCCGGGAGCAAGCTGAAAAAAGCGCAGGAGCTGGGAATCCCTGTCCTGACAGAGGACGAATTTGCAAAGATGCTGGAGTAACGTGTGAAAAGAGAAGTGCCGCGGCGGTTTGCCGCGGCACTTTTTTGATTTTGATTGGACAACCGGCAGGGAGTGTGTTATAATACATAATGTATTCGTATGTTTGATTTTTTAGAGAGGTGTTTTTTCGTGCGTATCGACGTTTTAGGCGTTGGTTTTGATAACTTGACCATGGACGAGGCAGTGGAACGCGGCATGGAGCTGCTTGAAAGCCAAGGCACCCACTATGTGGTCACTCCGAATCCGGAGATCGTGGAGGTCTGCCGGGAGAATACGGAGGCAAAGCGGGTGGTGAACGGGGCGGCATTGGTGCTGCCGGATGGGATCGGTATCATCAAGGGCGCGGCTATGCTGGGCACTCCTTTGAAGGAAAAGACCCCCGGTATTGAATTTGCTGAGCACATCGTGGAAAGAATGGCAAAGGAGGGACGGTCCCTCTACCTCCTTGGCGCAAAACCCGGCATCGCGGAGCTTGCCGGAAAGAACCTTGCCGAAAAGTACCCGGGTTTGAAGATCGCCGGGACCCATGACGGTTATTTTCAGGAAGACGCTCCCATTGTGGAGGCCATTCGGGAAAGCGGCGCGGATGCGGTGTTCGTGTGCCTGGGCGCTCCGAAGCAGGAGCTTTGGATGGCCAGAAACGGTGAGGCCATCGGAGCGCATCTGCTCTGCGGCCTTGGCGGCAGCCTGGATGTGTTTGCCGGGACTGTGGAGCGGGCGCCGAAATTCTGGTGCGACCACGGCCTTGAGTGGTTTTACCGCCTTTGCAAGGAGCCCAAGCGCATTGGCCGTATGATGAAGCTGCCCCTTTTCCTGGTACATGTCAGGAAGGAGAAAAGGAAATGAGTGGAAGACTCATTGTGTTTGAGGGGACCGACGGCTCCGGAAAGGCCACCCAATCCCGACTGCTCTGCCAGCATCTCCGCCGGGATGGCGTTGAGCTGAAGAATATTGACTTTCCCCGCTACGGCAAACCCTCCGCCGCCATGGTGCAGGAATATCTGGATGGCAACCTGGGCAAGCGGCCCGGGGATGTGAACGCCTATGCCGCCTCCTTGTTCTACGCCATGGACCGTTATGCCTCCTATAAGCAGGACTGGGGCGATTTCTACGAAGCAGGCGGACTGGTGGTGGCGGACCGGTATACTACCTCCAACGCCGTCCATCAGGCATCCAAACTTCCGGAAGGGGAGCGGAGGGAATACCTGGACTGGCTCTTCCACCTGGAATACGGCCTGTTGGGCCTTCCAAAGCCCGACCTTGTCATCTATCTGGATATGCCCACGGAGATCACCGCACGGATGATGCGAAAGCGGGAGGCCGCCACCAACACCCATGCCGACATCCATGAGCAGGATGACGCATACCTGCGTTCCTGCCGGGAAAATGCCCGGGAGATCGTCCGTGGGTGCGGATGGACCCATATCGACTGTGCCCGGGATGGCGCTCCCCGGACCCCGGAGGACATCCACGCCCAGGTTTGGGATTTGGTGCGTGCCCTGCTTTGACGTTTCCAAACAGCAAAAGCGGGACGCTCTGCGTCCCACCTTGCTCCGCCGTTTAACAGCAGTTGCACCCGTCGCTGCCGTGGCCGCAGTGGCCGTTGCCCTCGGTGCTGCAGCCGAATCCGCAGCAGCAAAAGAGCAGGATGAGGATGATGATCAGCCAAAGGCAGGAGCAGTTGTTGCTGTTGTTGAAGCTCATATCGTTCACCTCACTTTGCTGATACCCCTATGTTATGCGCCGGGCTTTTCCACTTAGCCTGGCCACAGAAAAATGATCCCGCACAATCAATTCGCGCCCGTCTCACAGCTCTGAGGCGGAGAGTATGGAGGTTTCAATGGCTGAATACAGAAAGAGCGATACCGCCAGTTGGGATGCGCAGGAGGTCCGCCGCGCACAGGAGGAGCCCCCCCGCAAGCATACAAAGCGCCGCCGCAGACGCCGCATGAATCCCATCCTTTATATTTTGCTGGTGCTGCTAGCGTCGGCGCTGCTGGCCGGTGTGGGCTGGCTGCTGATGAGTGACCTTTGCGCCTTTAACCGCGGTCCCATCGTGGAAAAGACGGTGGAGATCACCGCGGACGACAATATGGGCGACGTTGCGGAGAAGCTCCACCAGCAGGGCCTCATCAACTACAAGTGGTTCTTCCGGCTCTTTGCCGGCATCACCAACGCCGAGGAGAAGATCGGACTTGGCACCTATACCCTCAATACGGACATGGATTACCGTGCCCTTATTACGGGAATGCGCTCCACCTCCGGCAATATGACTGCCGAAACGGTGCGTGTTACGATTCCGGAGGGCTATACCGTGGAGCAGATCATCAAGCTCCTGGCCAAAAATGGGGTTGCCAGCGAGGCGGACCTGATGGAAGCTGCCAAGACCGCCGACTTCAACTATTCCTTTATCGACAACGATTCTGAGGATATCAGCCGCCTGGAGGGCTATCTCTTCCCGGACACCTATGAGTTCTATGTGAACACCAAGAAACCCGCCAGTGCACTGGACAAGCTGATCTCTACCTTTAACAGCAAGATCGACGATGAGCTGCTGGAACAGGCCAAGGCCCGGGGCTATGACCTGAAGGAGATCGTTATCATCGCCTCTTTGATCGAAAAGGAGACGGACGGCACTGACCATGGGAAGATCGCCTCTGTGATCTACAACCGTTTGGATGGCGAGGGCACCCGTGGCGGCACCTACGGTATGCTGCAGATCGATGCGTCGCTGCTTTACGCGCTGCCCGGCCACACCGGCGCGGTCACCAATGCGGACAAGGAAGTGGATTCTCCCTACAACCTTTACAAGCACGAGGGGCTGCCTCCCACGGCCATCGCGAACCCCGGCCTAGCTTCCATTCAGGCAGCCCTGGAGCCGGAGGAAACGGGTTATTATTACTATGCTCTGGGCAAGGACGGCAGGCATCACTTCTCCACGACCCTTGAAGAGCACAACAACTTCATCAACAGCGGAAATTACGGTGGTTAAAACAGCATGATTGAACGAACAAAACCGGAACTTTTGGCTCCGGCTGGGGATATGGAACGGCTGCGCATGGCTGTGCTCTACGGCGCGGATGCCGTGTATCTGGCCGGTACGGACTTTGGTATGCGGGCTTTCGCCGGGAATTTCACGCCGGAGGAGCTGCGGGAGGCGGTGCGCTTTGCCCATAACCACAGTGTGCGGGTCCACTGTACCATCAATACCATGCCCCGCTGCGACGAGATCGCCCGCCTGCCGGAGCATCTGGAGCTTTTGAATGACGCCGGTGTGGACGCAGTTATCGTGGCGGACCTGGGCGCATTCACCCTGGCGGGGAAGTACGCGCCCAAATGTGAGCGCCACATTTCCACCCAGGCCAGCATCTGCAACCATGAGACCGCCCGGGCCTGGTACGACCTTGGCGCCAGACGGGTGATCTTAGCCAGGGAGGTGGGTCTGGAGGAGATCCGCACCATCCGCGCCAAAACGCCGAAGGAGCTGGAGATCGAGGCCTTTGTCCATGGTGCCATGTGCGTCAGCTACTCCGGCCGGTGCCTCCTTTCCAACTATATGACTGGGCGGGATTCCAGCCGCGGTGCCTGCGCCCAGCCCTGCCGTTACCAGTATGCTTTGATGGAGGAGAAACGCCCCGGAGAGTATTTCCCCATCGAGGAGGACGAGAAGGGGACCTATATTCTCAACTCCCGTGATATGTGCATGATTGACCATTTGGGCGATCTTTGTGACGCGGGGCTTTCCAGCCTGAAGATCGAGGGACGGGCCAAGTCTGCCTACTATGCGGCCATCGTCACCGGCGCCTACCGTCACTGCCTGGATGATGTATGGGCCGGCAGGGAGGCCGACCCTGTTTGGCGTGACGAGGTGGAGCACGTCAGCCACCGCCCCTATTCCACCGGCTTTTATTACGGCGCCCCCGGGCAGTATTATGAAAATTCCCGTTACATTCGTGAGTGGCAAGTGGTTGCACTTGTCACAGACTGCGATGCAGATGGAAACGCCACCCTTTCTCTGCGCAACAAATTCCGTACCGGGGACACGGTGGAGTTGGTGGGACCTGACAGCCGCCCCTTTTCCATGACCGTCCCCGTGATGACGGATGCGGCGGGAGAACCTATGGAGGAGCCCCGCACGCCCCAGATGACCTTTTGCATGAAGCTGCCCCATCCCGTCCCACCCTATACCCTGGTGCGCCATGCGGTGGAGCTGTCTGCAAAATAACCGAACTTAACAAGAAACAATAGAAGGAGTATCCTATGAATGCGGATGTTGTGATCGTTGGCGCCGGCCCGGCCGGTATCTTCACTGCTTTGGAGATGATTAAAAAAGGCAGCAGACAGAAGATCATTATGGTAGAAAAAGGGCAGCCTGTAGAAAAGCGCCACTGCCCCAAGGATAAGACCCGCAAGTGTGTCAACTGCAAGCCCTACTGCCATATCACCACCGGCTTTTCCGGCGCAGGCGCCTTTTCGGACGGTAAGCTCTCTTTGAGCTATGAGGTGGGCGGCGACCTGCCCACGCTGATCGGTGAGGCGCTTGCCCAGGAGACCATCCATTATGCCGATCAGATTTACCTGGATTTTGGTGCCGATGAGCACATCGAAGGGCTTGAACACGAGGAAGAGCGCAAGGCCATTCGCAAGCGCGCCATCCAGGCCGGGCTCAAGCTGGTGGATTGTCCCATCCGCCACATGGGTACCGAGAAGGCCCAGGGGATCTATCTTGCCATTGAGCGTTATCTCCAGGAAAATGGGGTTGAGATGTATTTCGGCTATGAGTGCACGAACCTGATCCTGGAGGACAGCATCTGCAAAGGCGTTTCCATCTCTAACGGGAAGGTGGACCTGGAGATCTACGCCAGACATACCGTGGTGGCCACTGGCCGCCGGGGCGCTGACTGGCTGGAAAAGCTCTGCGCCGAGCATAATATTGCCCATGCGCCCGGCACCGTGGATATCGGTGTGCGCGTGGAGGTGCGCAACGAAATCATGGAGACCGTCAACCGGGTGCTGTATGAATCCAAGCTGGTGGGTTATCCCAAGCCCTTCAAAAATAAGGTCCGCACCTTCTGCCAGAATCCAGGCGGCTTCGTCAGCCAGGAGAACTATGACAACAACCTGGCGGTGGTCAACGGCCACTCCTACAAGGAATACAAGAGTGACAACACCAACCTTTCCATCCTCTGTTCCCACAACTTTTCCGTGCCCTTCAACCAGCCCATCGCTTACGCACAGAAGGTGGGCGAGCTGACCAATATGCTGGGTGACGGCCATATCCTGGTCCAGCGCTTCGGCGATATTCTGGACGGCAAGCGCACCTGGCAGAAGG
>JAEDEN010000084.1 GCA_016293265.1 Oscillospiraceae bacterium
GACCAGGCCCGCACCATCCGCATCCCCGTCCACATGGTGGAGACCATCAACAAGGTCATCCGTGTCAGCCGCCAGCTTCTCCAGGAGCTGGGCCACGACCCCAGCCCCAACGAGATCGCCGCCGAAATGAATATGCCCGTTGAAAAGGTCCGGGAGATCCTGAAGATCGCTCAGGAACCTGTCTCTCTCGAAACTCCCATCGGTGAGGAAGAAGACTCCCACCTGGGTGATTTCATCCCCGACGAAGGCGCCTCCGAGCCTTCCGAAGCCGCATCCTTCACGCTGCTCAAGGAGCAGCTCATGGACGTGCTCTCCACCCTCACGCCCCGCGAGGAGAAGGTGCTGAAGTTGCGCTTCGGCATTGAGGATGGCCGCACCCGCACCCTGGAGGAAGTGGGCAAGGAGTTCAACGTCACCCGCGAGCGCATCCGTCAGATCGAGGCTAAGGCCCTTAGAAAACTGCGCCATCCCAGCAGAAGCAAGAAGCTGAAGGACTTTCTCAACTAAAACCGGAGCAAAACGCCCAAAATTTGCAGGCGCAGTTTTCGGGGCCCCCGCGCGAGCCCAGCGCAGCGGGTCGCGTGGGGAGAGGAGGCGCAGCGAAATGAACGATCCCTGACCGAAGGCCGGGGCGAGGGATATGGAGCTTGTGCCGACGATGCTGCGCCATCCCAGCAGAAGCAAGAAGCTGAAGGATTTCCTGAACTGACCGCCCCTAACGGTTTTCGCTTTTCGCCTCTTCCCGTTTTTCAACAAGCTGAATGCTCCGGCTTTCGCCGGAGCATTTTCTTTACCTGAGGTAGCTGAGCAGCCGCCCGGCCTCCAAGGCAGCGTAGGTGCGTACCCCGTCGAAATCCACATAGGGGTTGTAAATGGCCTCCAGACCGTCGTGGTTGGCCTTGGCCTCCTTCAGTGCGGCCACAGCCTCCTCCCGGAGAAGGGACGCCATCCGGGTCTGGAAGTGGAGGCGGCCCTTGCCGCTGATCTCCGTCATGGCGTCCAGGCGGATGCGGCGGTAGGGCTTTTGTTCATACTCCATTCCGGGACGGGAGGTGATGAAAGCAAGGCCCAGGCCGGGGATCAGCAGGTGCTCGATGCGGCTCATGTCCTCCGGTGCAGGGCAGACAATGGTGTCCCATCCCTTTTCCGCCGCCTCAGCATGGAGCCGGGCAAGCAGCTCCCCCGCAAGCTCCCAGCTGTCCTGCAGCTCATAGACCCTGGGGCAGAGGGCATCCACGCTGTCAAATCGCCAAAGGTAGCCCTTATGGGTGATGCCGCCCAGGAAGCGCCGGGTGGTTTTCCCCGTCCCACCGCCCCGATGGCGCAGCTCCCGGGCGATGATGCCCTCCAGGCGGCGCTCCGCCCGCTCTTTGTCAAAGGCCTCCCTCACCGACGCCACAGCGTCCAGCTCCACCTGCCGGGCAGCCTTCAAAGCGTGGTAGGCCCGGACATAGGCCGCCTTATAGGCATGGGTGCGGGCCTTTACCTCCGCCATACTTGCCTTGGCGGCGGCAATATCGTAAAACTGGCCCAGATTCACATACCGGTCCACCGCCGCCGGATACTCCGGCTCCAGGACGTGGGGACTGGTGCCATCCACCACGGCGCAGCGGATTGCGGGCAGAACCACGCCGTCCAGAGAGTCCGGGTCCCCGGAGCACCAGAGATACTCCACCGGCGTGCCCGCCTCTTCCATGCTGCGGCCGATCTGACGCATGAAGGTATTCTTCCCTACGCCGGCTCCCCCTTTGAGAATCAGCAGGTCATATGTATTCTCCAGGTCCACCATCTCCGGGAAGAGATTACAAAAGCCCTCGCCGCTGTTTGCACCCACAAAAAAGTTTATTACCTGTGCCATGTGATCGCCTCCAATGGTTTTTACACTCTCAGCTTATGGCGCTTCTCCGCCCCTTGACAGTCCCCGGCGGCAAAAAAACGCCTTCCAGGAGATGTTTTTCGGAAAAGGGGGGTGAAATCCACGGTAACCTCTGGTATACTGGTTTTCACATCACCGCATTTTTATGCACACCCAACGATACACTGTTCAAGCAGACCGCCTTGCGGCCGGCAGACAAGATATTAGGAGCATTCCATGGAAGAATATACCTCCTCCCTATCCGAGGAACAGCGGGCCCAGCGCCGGGCCCAACGGGCTAAGGCCCGCCAGCAAAAGATCCGTGCACAGCGCCGCCGGCGCGTCCGACAGCTCCTCCCCGTGGCGGGGACTCTGGCGGTACTGGCAGTGCTGGTGGTACTGTTTTTCACTCCCCGCGGGGAAGCAGACGCTCCCCCGGCAGAAAAAGCTGCCGCTGCCATCGTGCCGGTGCAACCCACCATCCGGAAGGAAACGCCGCCCACCCCCGCCTACGCCGCAACCGCTTCCCAGGAAACCGTGCATTTGGATACGGAGATCGACAGCCAGTACGCCGTGGTCATCGACCTGCAGTCCGACGCCATCATCGCCGAAAAGGCCTCTGACACCCTCATCTCCCCCGCCTCCATGACCAAGGTGCTGACGCTGCTGGTGGCGGCAGAGCACATCCGGGACCTGGATGACACCTTTACCATGACCATTGACATCACGGACTATTGTTATGTCAATGGCTGCAGTGTGGTTGGCCTGGAAGTAGGTGAGACGGTCTCCGTCCGGGAGCTGCTATACGGCACCATTCTCCCCTCTGGCGCCGACGCCGCCATGGGCCTTGCGGTGTACGTTGCCGGGTCCCACGAGGCCTTTGTGGACATGATGAATGCCAAGGCGGAGGAGCTGGGCCTTGGCGAAACGGCCCATTTCACCAACTGCGTGGGCCTCTACCACGAAGAGCACCTGTGCACCGTGTACGACATGGCCATGATCATGAAGGCGGCCATGGAAAACGAACTCTGCCGGGAAGTTTTGAACGCCCGCACCTATAACACCGCCCCCACCGTGGCCCATCCCCAGGGGCAGACCCTTTCCAACTGGTTCCTCCGCCGCATTGAGGACAAGGACACCGGGGACATCCAGGTCATCGGCGCCAAAACGGGATATGTGGTCCAGTCCGGCTCCTGCGCCGTCAGCGCGGGCAGGGACAGCCAGGGCAACCTCTACCTCTGCGCCACCGGCGACGCCGCCGGAAGCTGGAGGTGCATTTACGACCACGTGGCCCTCTACCGCGATTACTGCAATCCACCCGGCACATAAAGGAAAAAAAGAGAGCACCCGATTTTTTTCGGGTGCTCTCTTTGCTTGCTTATGGGATAACCTTACAGGTCCCGGAAAAGATCCGCGCAGGGCTCCAGATACCCCAGATCTCCCTCCATGGCCCGGAGGTTCTTCACGCCGGTGCGTTTTTTGCCCAGGGAGGCCTTTTTCAGCTTGTCAAGGCCAGTCTCGGGAACATCCTTGAATTCCAGGACCCCCTTTTCCCGGGCAAGTTCCAAAAGGGCCCTGCCCTTCTCGCTGCGGACGATGAGCTGGTTCCAGCCCTTGTCCACATCCCAGCCGTCGGCGCTGCGGGCGCCGCCGATGGAAAGATCCGCAAATTCGGCGGTCATATCGGTGCAGAAGCGGCAGCCGGAACGGACCAGCGGCGTGACCTCATCCAGGTTCACAGAGATGGTCTCCTCCCCCTGGCGCAGCTCCAGGGTGTGGTATTTGCTGGGGGGGATATCCATATGGGAAAGCCCTGCAGGATCGGCGTATTTGCCGGCAAGATCCCGCAGCCCTTCCCAATCCAGGCCCCAGCCACAGAAAAGGCCAAAGACCATGCCGATATGGTCGGCGTTGTTGTCGTTTTCCGCCAGAGGCTTGGCCTTCATCTTATAAGCCGCCAGAGTCTTGCAGGGAGTTCCTACCAGGCCGATGGCATGGTATTTGTCCTCCCGCAGCGCCCGGTTCAAAACCGACAGGGTGGGCGGCACCTGGAAGCTGGAGCCGGAGCAAGCCCGAACTTCCTCCGCCGTGGTGGCCAGAACGCCCTGGGCGTCAAGGCCGCCGTTGGAACGGGTCAGGACCGCCGCGTCGATGAAGCCCTCCCGCATGGCAAGCTCCACCAGGGCCGTCATGGTGCCGCCGTGCTGGGCACCGGCGCGGATGGCGGGATCGGCGGCACGGGTCAGATACAGACCCAGGAAGGGCCCGATCTCGGGAAGGATGGTTTCTGTGGGGAAGAATTTTTTGCGCAGGGCGTCAAGGTCCGTGGGCATCCGGGGGCAGAAGGACTGGCATCGGCCGTTGCGGCGCTCACAGTCAAAATAGCAGACGGTGCGGTCCTCCTGATTTCCCCAATAGGGACACATCCCCTGGCAGGCGCCGCAGCCGGTGCAAAGCCCCTTTTGGATGACCTGGGTATCCAATGCGATGGTACTAAGCATTTCTTCTTCCCCCCTTATACCATGATGACCGGAACGTCAAAGACCTGGACCGTCATGGCCGCGGCCTTTTCGGGGATATAGTCCCCCAGGGTATGCTCCATGCCGCAGAGATGACCGGCATAGAGGTAGGCAAAGCCGGGACGCTGAGGCTTAATGAACTGCTTCTCATAAAGCATGGCGGTCAGGGCGGAGAACTTCGTCTCCCGTGCCAGCTTCAGCTCCAGCGTGGCATCCGTGGTGGGATGCAGGAATTTCACGGTAATCATTCCGCCTCCCCCTTTCCGCTGACTGCCCCGCAGCCCATGGTAAAGGCCCTGCGGTTCAGCTCCAGCACAGCACCCTTGAAGCGCTTTTCCAGAATTCCTTCCAGGTCCTCCCGGTTCAAGGGTGCGCCGGGAAGCTGGGTGAAGGCGCCAAGGAGGGCGATATTGGCGGCACGGGAATCCCCCACCTCCATGGCGATGTCGGCGGCGGGCACAGCATAGGCCGCCGCGGAAAGAGAAGCGATCTCCGCCTTCAGCGCGTCAAGGTCGGGATAGCGCTGGGCGCCCTGGAGCACGCCCAGGGGATACACAGGGCGGGGGTCGTAGACAATCATGGTGTCGCTGCCGGCGAACTTGCGGGCCATCCGCAGCGTTTCCAGCGGCTCGAAACCGATAATGATATGGGCGCCGCCGGAGGGAATCAGAACGCTCATCTCCCTGCTCTCGGACACACGGACATGGCTCATAACACTGCCGCCCCGCTGGGAGGCACCGTAGGTCTCGCCCACGGCTACGCTGTAGCCCATTTCGCTCATGGCGCTGCCCAGGACCTCAGAAGCCAGAACGTTGCCCTGTCCGCCGATGCCGCAGATGACGATATTCAGCGGGTCGAATTTCAGTTTTCTCATCAGCCTTCACCGCCTTCCACTTGAATCGCTCCACCGGGGCAGAGCTTGGCGCACACACCGCAGCCCACGCAGGTGACGGGGTCGATATACGCCTTGTTGTTCTTGAAGTCCCAGGTGTTTCCCGGACAGCCCCAGACACGGCTGCAATACCGGTCGCAGCCGCACCCATCGCCAATACACTTGCTCTGGTCCACGTAGACCTTCAGCTTTTTCCGGTTCTGCTTGGTCATGAGGGTGGCGCAGGGCTGGCGGAGGATCAGCACGTTCATGCCCTTCTCGTTCAGCAGCCGCTCCATGGTCTTTTCCGTCTCCTCCACGTCGAAGGGGTCGCCCACGGTGACCTTGCAGCCGATGGCCTCCACGATCTTTTGGATGTCCATGGGCTTCACATGGTCTCCCATGGCAGTCAGGCCCGTGGCCGGGTGGGGCTGGAAGCCGGTCATGGCTGTGGCGGAGTTATCCAGCACCATGAGGAGCATATTGGCGTTATGATAGGTAGCGTTCACAAGGCCCGGCATGATGGTGTGGAAGAACGTGGAGTCGCCGCAGACGGTGACCACCTTCTGGTCCAGGCCATAATGGGTCAACTGGCCCAGGCCCTCCGCCAGGTTCACACCGGAGCCCATGCAGTTGCAGGCCTGGTAGGCGTGGTGGCCAGCAGACTGGCCGGACATGATGTAGCAGCCGATATCGCCGATGACGATACCCGGGTTCTTCTCCCGGCGGAGCACCTTTTTGAGCAGATAGAAGGTAGCCCGGTGGGGGCAGCCCGCACAGAAGGTCAGCTCCCGCTCCGGAAGGTCCGCCGGGTCCGCCTTCTTCTCCACAGTGGTGCCCACCAGGGCGGCCACGGCGGAAAGCACGTTGTCGGGGTCCAGTTCTCCGATCTTGGGCAGCGCTCCGTCAGAGCGGCCAATGAAGGACACTTGAAGCTGGTTGCGGCCTGCAATGGCGGCCAGATTCTGCTCCAGGAAGGGGTCCACCTCTTCCAGAACCAGAACCTTTTCCACGCCCTTGAGATGGTCCAGGATGTACTGCTCAGGCAGGGGCCAGACGGTGGCAAGGCTCAAAAGGCCCACGCGGTCTGAAAGGCCCAGGGCCTCCACGGCCTCTTTGCCGTACAGGCGGCCGGTGCCGCCGGCCACGATCAGCTCCCTGGGCTGCTCGGGGCCCACATAGCGGTTATAGGGACAGGACTCAAACTCAGCCCGCAGGTTCTCCAGCCGCTGGATCATGGCGTCGTGGAGGTAGCATACGCAGGCCATGCGGTCCCACTCCCCCACGGTCTTCATGGCGTGGGGCTTTTCGGGCAGCTCGCCCAAAACCACGTTGCCCCGGCCATGGCACACGCGGGTGGTCAGACGCACTATGACCATCTGACCCGTCCGCTCGGAAAGCTCAAAGGCATACGGGATCATATCCTTGGTCTCCTGCATGCTGGTGGGCTCCAGCATGGGGATACTGGCGGACATGGCCTGATAGCGGGAGTCAAATTCGTTGGTGCTGGAGTGGGCGCTTGGGTCGTCCGACGTGACGA
>JAEDEN010000085.1 GCA_016293265.1 Oscillospiraceae bacterium
AGGGCAGGCCGATGGCGCTCTGGCGGGTGTGGTGGGTGATGGTGTAGGCCACCAGGCCCACCCCGGTCTCCGCGGCGATCTGCTCCATGATCTGGGTCTTGCCGATGCCCGGCGGGCCCATCAGCAGCACGGGGCGCTGGCGGATGGAGGGGATGAGGTAATTGCCCAGGCCGTCCCGGGTGAGGTAGGCCCGGAGGGTATTGGTGATCTCCTGCTTTGCCTGTTTGATGTTCATATCGTATTCTCCTTACAGCTCGGGCATCTCGTCCCGGTCTTCGTCGTCTGGCGCCGCCTCTTCCCGGGCGGCGCGTTCAAAGCCCGGCAGGTCCACCACCAGACGGATGGCCCAGGGGGGCATATGGACGGACATGGGCGGCTCCTCCAGCAGCACGAAGGCAGCGTCGTAGGGGGGCCGCCGCCTGGGGTAAAAGCCCATGCCGTCGGTAAAGTAGACCAGCCCCCGGAGGTTGGTGAAAGCCCCCTCCTTTTGCAGCCGGTCCACGTGTTCGAACACGGGGCGGAAATCCGTGGCGCTGCCTCCCTGGAGCTGGAAATGGTCCATGTAGTCCCGCAGCTCCGACAAGTCGCGGATCACGGTGTCGCTTCGAAGCTGGTCGTCACACTGGAGAATGCGGATGTTCACCTTGCGGGTGAAGGTCTCCGTGGAGCGCAGGATGGAATAGGTGCAGCTCAAAAAGGCCCGCACCAGCTCCCCGGAGGTGGACATGGAGGTATCCACGGCGATGACGAAATCCTCGATCCGCTTTTCCTCCCGGGTCTCCGGGGGCTCCACCAGGGGCAGGTTGCCGTAGAGCCGCAGGCCGTAGGTGTAGAAGATGTAGTCGAAGGAATCGCCGTCCACCGCCATGACCTCCCGGGGGGCGGCGAAGCGGCGCAGAAAGGCCCGGTAATCCACATCGTCCCGGGCGGCCACCCTCACCTGCTCCAGCACGGCCCCGCCGCCGGCGGCCTGTCCCGCAAGGACGGTCTCCATGGCGGTCTGGGTCTTTTCCGCCCGGTCCTTCCAGGCGCTGTCCTGGCGGTCGGAGCTGTCCTTCTTTTTCTCCGGGTCCCAGAGGCCGTGGTCGTCGGCCAGGAAGGCCCTCTGCAGGCGGGCCAGCTCGTATTCCGGCAGCCCCCGGCGCAGCAGCCAGCGGTAGACGCCCTCGGCGGTGAGGACGGGCATCTCCTCCCGGCACTGGCCGTAGATCTTCCGCCGCAGGGGGGAGGGAGTCTCCTCCAGACAGGCGTAGTGGAGCCCGTCCAGAATGCTCTCCACCGCCACGTCGCAGCTCAGGTCCCACAGGGCCGGCTCCCTGCCCCGCTTTTTGGCCAGGTGCCGCAGCATACAGTGGAGGACCACATGGAGATAGGCCCGGTTCACCGCCGTCCGTCCCCGGAGGAACCGCTCGGCCAGATAGGCCCCGTCATAGTAAAGGGTCTCCCCGTCCGTGGCCAGGGACAGCGTCACTCCGCCCCCTGCCGCAAAGGGCAGGGCGCACAGGACCGCGTCCAGGTAGGGCAGATTCAGATACAGCTCGTTCCGGGCGGCGAACAAAATGTCCCGGCCGATGGCTTCCAGGTCCCGTTTCGGCGTATCGGGCATGGGGACGGGCCTCCTTTCGTTGGTTTGGGGGAATGGGTTCAAAGGTCAAAGGCCTTCCTCCGGCCCGGGGGGAAGCGGCGGTGCTGCTCCTCCAGCAAAAGGGCCAGGGCTTCCGAACGCCCCAGCTCCCGGGCCAGGGCGCAGGCGGCCTCAAGGGCCTCCCCTCCGGGGGTTCCCTCCCGGAGGAAGAAGGCCACGTCGGCCCCGCTCCCCGCCTTCACCAGTCCGCAGAGCACCTCCCGGGCGTGGGCGGAGAGGTAGGCCCGGTAGGCCGCCGCCTGCTCCTCCCCCAGGTCCACCGGATCGCGCAGGCGGAAAAAGGCCATGCGCCCGGCGGCGCTTTCGCTGTGCTCCATGGCCAGGAAATCGGGCCAGAGCCCGTCGTAATCCGCAAGCTGCAGCCGCTTTTGCCGGAAGCAGTGGTGGTAGGGGTATCCCGCGCCGTAAATGCTGTAGTCGAAGTGGTGGGCGGGGCAATTCTCCTCGTAAAGCTCTATATACTCCGGGAAAATGAGGCGGGCGGTCCGGCCGCCGGAAAGCCGCAGGGTCACATCCAGCTCCCGGCTCAGCTCATCGGCGATGTAGGCAAGGCCCTCCCCCTCCCCCCGGATGTGGAAGGTGTCCAGCTCCCGGCAGTTCATAAAGCAGCCGCCTCCCCAGAAGGCGATATTCTCCGTAAAGGAAAGGGTCTTGAGCCTGCCGCAGTTCAAAAAGGCATAGTCACCCACCCGTCTCAGGGAGGCGGGCAGCTGCAGCTCCCGGAGGCGGCCGTTGTCCCAGCCGGCGCCGGGGAGGCCGCAGGTGACAAGGACCTCCTCCCCCGGCGGGGCGGCCCGGTTTGCCGCAAGGGCATGGTGTCCAAGGGCCGTCACAGGCAGGCCGAAGAGCTCCTCCGGCAGGGCCGCCGTCCCGTCGCAGGTCTCCGCCCGCAAAATGGTGACGCCCTCCGCCTCCCGGCGGATCACCAGCTTCCAGTTGTTTGCGCCGCTGACGGTCTCCATGGCAGCTCCCTCCCCTTTTCCGCATAGGTTATCAGTATAACACATTCTCCGCGCTTTTCCACCGCCCATTCCGTTTTTTTCCCGCTTTTTCTCTTGTGATTTCCCGCCCCAGCCCGTATAATACTATTCACCACAATCCGCCAATGAAAACCCGGCATGGTTTTCACTCCGTCAGCCCCGCCGGCGGGACGCCGCCCTTCCATCCCGGCCTCCGCGGCGGCAGCCGCGGAATGCACCCGGGGGACGCCGCAGGTGCAGGGAAGCCCCCTGTCACGGGGCCGGGGCGGAACACACATCACGAAACGGGAACCCGGGAGGACTGCTTATGATCTACAACACCCTTCACAACCGCTGGCTGCGCCTGCTGGCCTGCGTGGGCGGCGAATTCATCTGCGCCGCCGCGCTGAACCTGTTCACCGTGCCCCTGGGCCTGTACTCCGGCGGCATCATGGGCTTTTGCCAGTTGATCCGCTCGCTGCTGCAGATGTTTCTGCACCTGGATTTCGGCACCTTTGACATCGCCGGCGTGCTGTTCTTCCTCTTCAACGTGCCCATTCTGCTTTACGCCTACAAGATCCTGGGGCGGGACTTCGTCCTCAAGACCCTGATCTGCACCGCTTCCTACTCCTTCTTCTACAGCATCATCCCCGTGGCCTCCACCCCCATCGTGGAGGACTACCTCACCTCCTGCCTGCTGGCGGGCATCCTGGTGGGCATCGGCAGCGGCATCGTCCTCACCTGCGGCGGCAGCAGCGGCGGACTGGACATCGTGGGCCTGTGCCTGAGCAAGCGGGGCAGCAGCTTCACCGTGGGCAAGTTCTCCCTGAGCTTCAACGCGGTGCTCTACGCCATCTGCCTCATCCTCTTCTCCCCCGCCGTGGCCATCTATTCCATCATCTACAACTTCATGACCTGCATGATGCTGGACCGCTCCCACCAGCAAAACGTGAACGTCCAGGCCCTCATCTTCACCCGGGAGGCGGACGACAAGATGGAGCAATACATCATGGAGACCCTCAAGCGGGGCGTGACCTACTGGGAGGGCACCGGCGCCTACACCAAGGAGGGCGTCCGGGTCCTTTCCGTGTGCCTCTCCAAGTATGAGATCGAGCAGCTCCTTCACACCGTCCACACCATCGACCCCCACGCCTTCATCACCGTGCAGGAGGGCGTCCGGGTCTACGGCAACTTCCAAAGGAAGGTGGGCTGATGAAGGCCCCGCATCCGATCGCCGTCCTGGCAGGCACGCCGGTGGACACCCGGATGGGGGTGGAGGTGCTGGAGCGCCGTGGCCTTTCCGCCGCGGCCTTCCCCCTGGCCCGGGACCCCCGGCAGCAGACCGCCTTTCAGATCTCCTCCCGGGAGCGGAAGGAGGAGGTGCTTTTCCGCCTGCTGGAGGACCTGCGCCGCCAGGGCTATGAAAAGGCCTTCGTCTACTGCAACTCCCTCTCCTCCGCTGTGGATTTCACCCCCCTGGCGGAGCGGACGGGCCTGCGCATCGTGACCCCCCTGGAGGTCTACCGGGGCCTTGCCCACCAATACCGCTGCCTGGGCCTCATCGCCGCCAACGCCCAGGGCCTCTCCGGCATCGAGCGGACGCTGTTGGCCGCCAATCCCGGCCTGGACCTCCTTGGGGCCTGCGCCCTGGGGGCGGTGCTTTCCATTGAGGCGGGGGAGGACCCCGGCGCCCTGGTGGAGCACCACCACCTGGACCTCCTGGCGGACTGGTTCCGCCGCTGCGGCGCCCAGGCCCTCATCCTGGGCTGCACCCACTTCCCCTACTTTCAGGAGGCCCTGTCCCGGCGCACCTCCCTCCCCCTCATTGACCCGGCGGAGGAGATGGTGGCACTTCTGGAGCGGTAAGTCCCCCCCAATTTCTCCGCCTCCCCGGAAATCTTCCGGCGTTTTCGCTGATTTTCGCCCCCCGCCTTTGGCGGGGGTCTTCTTTTTTCTGTGTGACAACTTAAATTTATTGACAGGATGGCAGATGTATGGTATATTATACACAAATCTAATCTGTATCAGCCGTTTATTTTTACATATTTTGACAAGGCGGGAGATGCACGGTTCTGCACCTCCCGCTTTTTCTACTTGTGGGCGGCGGATGCAACAGGAAAGGAAGATGACAATGCTGCAAGTTGCCGCCCTGGATCTGATCGTGATCGTGGTGTACCTGTTGTTCATGCTGGGCGTGGGCGTCTGGTTCGTCCGCCGGGTGAAAAACACAGACGACTACTATGTGGCAGGCCGCACCCTGGGGCCCATGGTCCTGACGGCCACGGTCTGCGCCACCATCATCGGCGGCAGCGCCATGATGGGCCGTGCCGGTGTGGCCTACACTACCGGCTTCAAAGCCATCGCCACCGCCATCCCCTATATGCTGGGGATGTTCATCTTCTCCGGCTACGCCGGGCGCATCCAGCGGGTGGGTGAGGTTCACGGCATCGAGTCCATCCCCGCCCTCTTCGCCTACCGCTTCGGCACTGCTCCCAAGTGCGTCCTCTCCGCCATGGTGGCCTTCGCCATGGTGGGCACCGTGGCCGCCCAGGTCACCGCCACCGCCACCATCATCAAGCTCCTGGGCAGCCAGATCGGCATCAGCTACGAGGTGGGGGCCTTCATCGCCACCATGATCTTCATCATCTACACCGCCGCCTCCGGCCTGTTCGGCGTGGTGTACACGGATGTGGTGCAGTTTTTCATGCTGGTGATTTTCGTCTACCTGATGATCCCCACCGCCAGCATGATAGAGCTGGGCGGGCTGCGGAATTTCGCCGCCAACGTGGACCCCAAATTCATCACCCCCTACATCAACGGCCAGATCCTGGGGGACATCGTCACCTACCTGGTCTTTACCATGGCGGGGGCTGAGATGTGGCAGCGGGCCTTCGCCGCCAAGACCCCCAAAGCCGCCAAGCGGGGTATGTTCTGGGGCACCGCCGTTTACGCCGTCACCATCGGCCTTCTCTTCCTCATGGCCCTGGCTGCCCAGCAGATCCTGCCCGGTGTGGTGGAGGAGTACGGCACCGCCGACGCGGTGATCCCCGCCCTGGCCATCCGGATCCTGCCTGCGGGCGTGACGGGCCTGGCCCTCTCCGGCATTCTCTCCGTCATGATGAGCACGGCGGACAGCTACCTGCTGGTCTCCGTCCAGACCGTGGTGGACGACCTGGGCAAAACCGCCTTCCCCAAGATGACCCAGAAGCAGGAGATCCTGTTCTCCCGCATCGCCTCCGCCGTGCTGGCCCTGGGCGCTTTGCTCATCGCGCTGTACATCAAGAGCGCCTACGACGTATTGATGTTCGCCTGGGCCTTCTACGCGGCGGCCGCGGGCCTGCCCGCCCTGGCGGCCCTGTACTGGAAGAAGGCCACCTCCGCCGGCGTCATGGCCGGCATGATCGGCGGCTTTGCCGTCACCGTGGGCTGGAAGCTCATGGGCCAGCCCTTCGGCCTGGGGGCCACCGTCCCCGGCGCCGCGGCCTGCGGCCTTTTGCTGGTGGTCGTGAGCCTGGCCACCTGCAAGAAGTCCCCCTCCCGCATGGTGGACGTGTAAAAAACGGGAAACTGCCCCCCTCCGGGCGGGGGCCTTCTTTTGCGCCGGTTCCCCAAAAACGCATCCGAAAATTCAAGAATCTACGCAAAAAGACTGAAAAAATTCAAATTCTCCTTGACTTCACCGCCGGAAACCCATAAAATATAGAGGCATTTGTTTTTCCGAGAAAAACAGACCAGCAGAGAAAATCATACATAGGAGAGAAGAAAACGTGGAAGATAAACAATTCCAACCCTTTGTCCCGGCGGACAAAGTGGTACCCGAATTCACGGTCTTTTCCGTGATCCTGGGTGTGATCCTGGCCGTGGTGTTCGGCGGCGCAAACGCCTACCTGGGCCTGCGGGTGGGCATGACCGTGTCCGCCTCCATCCCCGCGGCAGTCATCTCCATGGGTGTGATCCGCTTTGTTTTCAAGCGGGATTCCATCCTGGAAAACAACATGGTCCAGACCATCGGCTCCGCCGGTGAGTCCGTGGCCGCCGGCGCCATCTTCACCATGCCCGCCCTGTTCATGTGGGCGGCGGACGG
>JAEDEN010000086.1 GCA_016293265.1 Oscillospiraceae bacterium
GCCAGGAACAGGGACGCCTTGGCGTTGCCCAGGGCGATGAAGGTCTGCTGGCAGGCGACCTGGATGCCGAAGATGCCCGTGGCCCCCATGTAGACCCGCAGGGCCCAGGCGCCGTAGCGCACCAGCTCCCCGTCGGAGTTGAAGAGCCTGACAAAGGCGCCGGGGAAGAGCTGCACCAGGACCCAAAGGGACAGGGAGTACACCAGGCAGGAGGTGAGGAGGCACTGGAAGGTCTGGCGCACCCGCTGGGGGTTCCGGGCGCCGTAATTGTAGCTGACGATGGGCTGGGCCCCCTGGGTCAGGCCGTGGAGGGGCATCATGGCGAACTGCATCACGCTGGTGAGGACGGTCATGGCCGCCACCGCCGTATCCCCGCCGTATTTCAGCAGGGAGGAGTTGAAGCACACGGCGATCAGGCTCTCCGTGGACTGCATGATGAAAGGAGACAGGCCCAGGGCCAGGCAGGGGAGGAACACCCGGGGCACGGGCTTCAGGCACTCCCGGCGCAGCCGCCATTTCGTCTTGGGGCCGGTGAGGAACCGCAGCACCCAAAGGGCGCTGACCGCCTGGGACAAAATGGTGGCCAGGGCCGCGCCCCGCACCCCCATCCCCAGGAGAAAGATGAAGACGGGGTCCAGAAGGATGTTCAGCCCCGCGCCGATGAGGGTGGTCTTCATGCTGATGGTGGTGAAGCCCTGGGCGGTGATGTAGGCGTTCATGCCCAGGGTCACCTGGACAAAAACGGTGCCCAGGGTGTAGATGCGCAGGTAGTCCAGGGCGTAGCCCACGGTGTTCTCGCTGGCCCCGAAGGTGAGAAGCAGGGGCTGGGCGAACACCTGGAACACCGCCGTCAGCACCAGGGAGGTCACCAGCAGCAGGGTGAAGCTGTTGCCCATGATGCGCTCGGCGGCATCTCCGTTCCCCCGCCCCTCCTCAATGGAGGCCCGGGGGGCGCCCCCCATGGCCATCAGGGCTGCGAAGGCGGAGATCACCAGAATGATGGGCAGGCACACGCCCACCCCCGTCAGCGCCAGCTTGCCCACCGTCTCCGCCGGCTGCATATGGCCGATGTAGATGCGGTCCACCAGGTTGTAGAGCATATTCACCACCTGGGAGGTGATGGTGGGGAGGGAGAGGGAGAAGAGGAGCTTTCTCACATTCCCGCCGGCCAGGTCCATGGCGTTCCGGTCCTTCATACCGGCACCTCCTCCGCAAGGCGGGCGCCGTTTTCCAGCAGAATGTCCCACAGGGCCTGGAACTGGGCCTGCTGTTCCTGGCTCAGGGGGGCGAAGAGGGCCCGGCCGCAGTCGGACTGGATGTCCTGGCAGGCCCGGGCCACGGGAAGGCCCTCCTTGGTGATGGAAAGGTGGATGACGCGGCGGTCTTCGGCGTCGGCGGAGCGGGCGAGGAAGCCCTGCTCCGTCAGCAGGTCCACGGCCTGGGATACCTGGGACTTGGAGATGCCCCGGTACTCCGTGATGTCCCGGGCGGTGTCATAGCAGGGGTTGTTGGCCAGGAAGAGAAGGACGTCGATTTCCCGCATGGAGAGGTGGTAGCGCTGGGAAAGGGGGGCGAAGCGGCGGCCGCAGTAGGCCCCGAACTGCCGCGAGAATTGTAAAAGGCGGGTAGCGTTCATGAATGCCTCCAATCGTTTGAAAAAGAACGGTTTCAAAAAGAACGAATGAAACCATAGCACAGGATGGAGGGGATGTCAAGGAAATTCGTTTGCAGCGCCTTGCAATACCTGCGGAAATGTGGCATCATACAGACAGGCACCCCTGGAAAAGCGCGAAATTTCTCATTGACAAACAGGGACAGGTGGGGTATCCTATAGAAAAGTGGTTTTCAAAACCAGATTATGAGGAGATAAATATGACGTGGAATATTGTCAGTGACAGCAGCTGCGATATGCGCGCGGCGCAGTTCAGCAGCGGCGCCGCCGCCTTCGAGGCGATTCCCCTGTGCCTGCGGGTGGGCGAGAAGGAATACTGGGACACCGAGGAACTGAATACGCAGGAGCTTCTTGCCGCCATGGCGACGGAAAAGACCGCCTCCTCCACCGCCTGTCCCGCCCCGGCCGCCTTTGCCCGGGCCTTTGAAAAGGCGGACCGCTCCATTTGCTTCACCATTTCCGCCAACCTCTCCGGCACCTATAACGCCGCCTGCCTGGGCCGGGAGATGGTGCTGGAGGAGCACCCCGAAAAGAAGATCTGCGTCATCGACTCCAAATCCACCGCCGGCGCCATGATCCTGCTCATCCGCAGGGCCAAGGCCCTCATTGAGGCGGACCCCGATATGGATTTCGAGGCTTTCTGCGACGCGCTGCGGATGTACCAGGCCTCCCTGCGGACAGTGTTCACCCTGGAGAATTTTGACAACCTCATCAAAAACGGCCGGATGCGCCCCCTGGTGGGCACCCTGCTCCACTCCCTGGGCATCCACGTCATCGCAGACGCCACCCCCCAGGGCACCATCCATGTCTCCGACAAGGCCCGGGGTGAGGTCAAGACCTACAAGCGCATGGCCCAGCTCATGGGGGAGAGCAAGGACTGCACCGGGGCGGAGGTCATCATCTCCCACTGCAATAACCTGGAAGGGGCGGCCCGGCTCAAGCAGCAGATCTTGGAGAGCCTGCCGGTCAAGAGCGTGGAGCTGGTGCCCTGCCGGGGCCTTTGCAGCTTCTATGCCATGGACAAGGGCCTCATCGTGGGCTTCTGACCGGAACGCTGCCTGCAGCATATAACTAAGAGCCTGACCGGCCCGGTCAGGCTCTTTTGCTGCTTACCCCAGCATCCGGGGGGAGGAAAAGGGGGCGAATTCCAGGGGAATGAAGTATCCCTGGGGATGCTGGCACACAGGGCAGCTCCGGGGCACCTGGACCACCTCCAGGATATACCCGCAGTTCAGGCACATCCAGGGACGGGGGGTATCGGATGCAAAGAGGCGGCCGGCCTCCATGGCCTTGGCCAGGGTCTCAAAGCGCCGGCCATGGGCGGCCTCGATGGAGGCGATTTCCCGGAAGGCGTGGGCAATCTCCCGGAATCCCTCCTCCTCCGCCTTTTTGGCGAAGGCGGGGTAGACGGTCTCCGCCTCCTCGAATTCATTGTGGGCGGCACGGCGCAGCAGGTCGCAGACGTCGTTGGTGATGTCCACGGGGTAGCCGCCGTCGATGTGGACCGTGCCGCCGGAGGCCTCCCCCATATCATGGTAGAAGATCTCCCCGTGCTCCTTCTCCTGCCCGGCGGTGAAGGTGAAAACCGCCTCCAGGGCGTAGAGCTGCTGCTGCCTGCACAAAGAGGCGGCGAAGGTGTAGCGGTTCCGGGCCTGGGACTCCCCCGCGAAGGCCCGCATCAGGTTTTTCAAAGTCTCACTTTCCTGCAGCTTCATGGCTGTTCCTCCTGTTAAGTGGATTTACAGGTAGGATGCGGAAAAACGGGAAGGATATGCAGAAAACAGGGTCCGGGCCCAAAACCGGCTTCCGCCGGCCGCCCTCATCCCGTGCTTCGGGAGAAGGGATATAACGGAAGGCCGGGCAGCGATTAAGCTGCCCGGCCTTCCGCGTTTAAAATAGAGAAAGGAGAGGGAGAAAAAGAGAAAAATCATGTTGTTCTTGCTTGCAGATTTATCATAACGGCTGTTTTTCCCAAAGTCAATCACTTGGGGAAAACCTTCACAGAATATTCACAGGTTTGGGGAAAATGGGGAATAAGGTTCACAAAATGTTCAAAATCTCTTCAGAAAAAGCGGTTGACTCCGAAAAGAAAGCATGCTAATATTTAGCATACTAAATAAAAAGGAGGAAGGCTCATGAAGGACCGGGACTTTTACGGCCCGCTGCTGGGACACTGCGCCCACCTTGCTAAGGAGCGGATGCGGGGCCCCATGACCGGCTACGGCATGACCCCCGCCCAGACCAACGTGCTGCTGTACCTGCATGAAAACGGCTGCACCAGCCAGTCGGCGCTGGCGGAGCAGATGCGGGTGAAGGCCCCCACGGCCAACGGCATACTGGAACGCATGGAGGAAAAGGGCCTTCTCTGCCGCACCGTGGATGCCAAGGACGCCCGCCGCCGCATTGTGGCCCTGACGGACAAGGGCCGGGGGCTGGTGGCGGAGCTGGAGCGCTGCTTTCAGGAGGCGGAGGCCGACATTGTGCGGGGCTTCAGCCGGGAAGAGAAGGAGCAGCTGAAGGTGCTGCTGCGGCGCGTGATGGCAAATCTTGAGGAGGAATACAAGGTATGATGAAAAAACTCTGGCCCTATGCCAGGCCCTACGGCGGCCTCATCGCCCTGGGGGTGGTGTGTTCGGGGGCCGAGGCGGTGTTCGAGCTGCTGATCCCCCTGGTGATGAGCGACATCGTGGATGTGGGCATCGCCGGCGGCGACGTGGACTATATTTTGAAAAAGGGCGGATTGATGGTGCTGATGGCCCTGGTCTCCCTGTGCTTCGGATTGGGCAGCGCCGCCTTTTCCGCCCGGGCCGGGCAGGGCTTCGGCGCCAACCTGCGGGGGGCGGAATACGACCACATCCAGGAATTCGCCTTTTCCAACATCGAGCGGTTTTCCACCGCCTCCCTGGTGACCCGCCTGACCAACGACGTGAACAACCTGCAGATGACGCTGATGATGGGGATGCGGCTGCTGGTGCGGGCGCCGGTGATGCTGGTTTCCGCCCTGATCCTCTCCATCCGCATCAGCCGCCAGCTCAGCAGCGTCTTCCTGGTGGCCCTGCCGCTGCTGATCGTGGTGGTGGCGCTGATTCTGAACCGGGTGGGCCCCATGTTCCGGGCCCTCCAGGAAAAGACCGACGCGCTGAACCTGGTGGTGCAGGAAAACCTCACCGGCATCCGGGTGGTGAAGTCCTTCGTCCGGGAGGATTATGAGCAGGAGAAGTTTGCAAAGCGCAGCCGGGACCTGAAGGAGACCTCCCAGAGGGCCTTCGGCGCGGTGGTGATGAATATGCCCATCATGATGCTCATCATCAACGGCACCATCATCGCCGTCATGTGGTTCGGCGGCAGGATGGTCAACGCCGGCACCCTGGAGACCGGCAAGCTGATGACCTATTTCACCTATATCACCCAGATCATGATCTCCCTGATGATGGTCTCCATGATCTTCATGATGCTCACCCGCTCCGTGGCCTGCGCCAAGCGGGTGGTGGAGGTGCTGGAGGAACGCCCCGCCATCACCGACGAAAAGGCCCGGGAGGACGCCCGGGTGGAGGAGGGCAGCGTGGACTTTGACCATGTCTCCTTCAAATACAGCGCCGAAAGCCCGGAGTGGATTCTGCGGGACGTGAACCTCCACATCCCCTCCGGGGCCACGGTGGGCATTCTGGGGGGCACCGGCAGCGGCAAGACCAGCCTGGTCTCCCTCATTCCCCGGCTGTATGAGGCCAACGAGGGCACCGTCCGGGTGGGCGGCCGCCCGGTGGAGGAGTACACCATGGAGCACCTGCGCCAAAGTGTCAGCGTGGTGCTGCAAAAGAACACCCTATTTTCCGGCACCATCCGGGAAAACCTGCTCTGGGGTGACGAAGGGGCCACGGAGGAGGAGCTCTGGAGCGCCTGCCGGGCCGCCTGCGCCGACGAGTTCCTGGAGCGGATGCCCAAGGGCCTGGATACGGACCTGGGCCAGGGGGGCGTCAACGTCTCCGGCGGCCAGAAGCAGCGCCTTTGCATCGCCCGGGCCATTTTGAAAAAACCCAGGATCCTCATTTTGGACGACTCCACCAGCGCCGTGGATACCGCCACCGACGCCAGGATCCGCCAGGCCCTCCGCACCCGGATGAAGGACACCACCAAGATCATCATCGCCCAGCGGGTGACCTCCGTGATGGACGCCGACCTGATCCTGGTGATGGACGGGGGCCGGGTGGCGGCCCAGGGCACCCACAAAGAGCTGATGGAACACTGTGACATTTACCGGGAGGTCTATACCTCCCAGCAGGAGGGGGTGAGCCTCGGTGGCTGAGATGAAAAGACCCATGGGCGGCGGACACGGCGGCCCCAAAGGCGGATTCCGCAAGCCGAAGGACCTGCGGGCCACCATCGGAAAGCTTATGCGCTATCTGGGGCGGTACAAGGCGCACCTCTGCCTGGTGGCGGCGCTGCTGGTGGTCAGCTCCGGCTGCTCCGTGACGGGGGGATATCTTGTCAAGCCCCTCATCAACGACTATATCCTCCCCGGCGATTTTCCCGGCCTTGCCAGGATGCTGGGGGTGATGGCGGCGGTGTACCTGGCGGGCGCCGGGTGCAGCTACGGCTACGCCCGCATCATGGTCCACGTGGCCCAGAACACCGTGGCCCGCATCCGGGAGGAGCTGTTTGAAAAGATGCAGCGCCTGCCCCTGAAGTATTTCGACACCCATACCCACGGCGAGCTGATGAGCCGTTATACCAACGACATCGAGACCATCTCCGAGGCGCTGAACAACAGCTTCGGAAGCCTTGTCTCCTGCACCCTCACCTTCCTGGGCACCATTACCATGATGCTCATCCTCAGCCCCCTCCTGACCCTCATCACCTTCGCCATGCTGGGGGTGATGCTGCTGGCCGTAAAGACCATCGGCGGCCGCAGCCGCAAATACTTCGCCGCCCAGCAAAAGGCGGTGGGCGAGGTGAACGGCTATATCGAGGAGATGATCGAGGGCCAGAAGGTCATCAAGGTCTTCAACCACGA
>JAEDEN010000017.1 GCA_016293265.1 Oscillospiraceae bacterium
CGGCTGCGGCGAGTGCCAGACCTCCTGCCAGTCCGCCTGCAAGACCAGCTGCGGCGTTGCCAACCAGAAGTGCGAGAATACCAACAAGTAATATTGGCGCTTTGCCATGGAAATGCCGCCCGTTTCAGGCGGCATTTTTCATGTAAGGAGGAACTATGGTACATCAGTATCAATTAAACGGCTATCACATCGTGCTGGACTCCTGCTCCGGTTCCATCCATGTGGTGGACGAAGTGGCCTACGATGTCATCGCTCTGTATGAGCACAAGAGCGCCGACGAGATCGTGGCGGAGCTGCTGGAAAAGCATGCCGGCCATGTGACAGAGGAGGAGCTCCGGGAGTGCATCGGGGATGTGGAAGCCCTGAAAAACGCGGGGAAGCTCTTCACGCCCGATACCTTCGCGGAGATGGCGGGCACCTTTAAAGAGCGCTCCGGAAATGTGGTGAAGGCGCTGTGCCTGCACGTGGCCCACACCTGCAACCTCAACTGCGGCTACTGCTTTGCAAGCCAGGGCAAGTACCATGGCCAGCGGGCCGTCATGAGCTTTGAGGTGGGAAAGCAGGCCTTGGACTTCCTGGTGGCCAATTCCGGCCACCGTACCAATTTGGAGGTGGACTTCTTCGGCGGTGAGCCGCTGATGAATTGGGATGTGGTCAAGCAGCTGGTGGCCTATGCCCGCAGCATCGAAAAGGAGCACCACAAGAATTTCCGTTTCACCCTCACCACCAACGGCATGCTCATCGACGATGACGTCATCGACTTTGCAAACCGCGAGATGAGCAACGTGGTGCTGAGCCTGGATGGCCGCAAGGAGATCCATGACCGCTGCCGGGTGGACTATGCCGGCAACGGCAGTTATGACCGCATCGTGCCCAAGTTCCAAAAGCTGGTGGAGGCCCGGGGCAACAGAAATTACTATATGCGGGGCACCTTCACCCATGCAAACCCAGACTTCACCAAGGATGTGTTCCACATGGCGGACCTGGGTTTCACGGAGCTGAGCATGGAGCCGGTGGTCTGCGCCCCCGGCGATCCCGCCGCCCTTACGCCGGAGGACCTGGAGGTGGTGAAGGAGCATTACGAGATCCTGGCAAAGGATATGCTCCGCCGGGAGAGGGAGGGCAAGCCCATCACCTTCTACCACTATATGCTGGACCTCACTGGCGGCCCCTGCATTTATAAGCGCATCTCCGGCTGCGGCTCCGGTACCGAGTATATGGCCGTTACCCCCTGGGGTGACCTTTACCCCTGCCACCAGTTTGTGGGGGAGGAGGCTTATAAGCTGGGCAACGTCTGGGACGGCGTCACAAATACCCAGCTGCGGGAGGAGTTCCGTGCCTGCAACGCCTATGCCCGGCCTGAGTGCGCCGATTGCTGGGCCAAGCTCTATTGCTCCGGCGGCTGCGCCGCCAACGCCTATCATGCCACCGGAAGCATCCGGGGCGTCTATGAGTCGGGGTGTGAGCTCTTCCGCAAGCGCATCGAGTGCGCCATCATGATGCGCATCGCCGAGCAGGAAATGGCGGAGAGCAAGTAATGGATACCCCCATCGTGGATTTTCTGGAGCGCTACGCCGACTCCGGGATGGCCAGACTCCATATGCCCGGCCACAAGGGCCAGAGCTTTCTTGGCTGCGAGGCCCTGGATTTGACGGAGGTCTCCGGTGCGGACGCGCTGTATGAAGCCTCCGGCATCATTTCCCGGAGCGAAGAGGAGGCTGCCGGACTCTTTGGATCCGGCCGGACCCTCTATGGGGTGGAGGGCTCCAGCCAGTGCATCCGGGCCATGCTCTATCTGGCTCTGACCAACCGGTCCCGGGGCAGCGCCCCCGTGATCGTGGCTGCCCGAAATGTCCACAAGGCCTTTGTCTATGCCGCCGCGCTGCTGGACTTTGACATCGTCTGGCTCTGGCCGGAGGAGAGCGATTCCCTCTGTGCCTGCCCTGTGCCGGCCCGGATCCTGGAGCGGACGCTTGCCGCAATGCCGGCGCCTCCGGCGGCGGTATATGTCACCAGTCCCGATTATCTGGGGGGCCGGCAGGACATCGCCGCCCTTGCCGCCGTGGCCCACCGCCATGGCACGGTGCTGGTGGTGGATAACGCCCATGGGGCGTACCTCCGTTTTCTGCCGGGTTCCCGCCATCCCCTGGACCTGGGGGCGGATCTCTGCTGCGACTCTGCCCACAAGACGCTGCCCGTTCTTACCGGCGGCGCCTATCTCCACATTGGCCGGAGCGCCCCGGCCTCCTTTGGAGAAAATGCCAGGGCGGCCATGGCCCTCTTTGGCTCCACCAGCCCCTCCTATCTGGTTTTGGCGTCTCTGGACCGTTGTAACCGCTATCTGGCGGAGGACTATCCCACCCGTCTTGCACAGACCGTGGAACGCCTGGAAGCCCTGCGGGGGACCTTAACCCAAAGGGGCTGGCAGGTGCGGCAGAGCGATCCCCTCCGCATTACCATTACCGCGCCTAAGGGGACGACGGGGGCCGCCATGGCGGAAAAGCTGCGCCTTGGCGGTGTGGAGTGCGAGTACGCCGACCCGGAATCCCTGGTGCTGATGGCAACCCCGGAAAACAGGGAGGAGGATTTTACCCGCCTTCTGGAGGCTTTGGGAGAAAACTCCGCTCCGCCCGCTGAAAGAGCGCCGCTGCCCCTTGCAAGGGGGGAGCGGGTCATGTCGGTCCGTCAGGCCCTCTTTGCTCCCCATGAGACTCTCCCGGCACAGGCGGCTCTGGGCCGTATCTGTGCCGCTCCCACGGTTTCCTGCCCCCCGGCCATCCCGGTGGCGGTGTCCGGCGAACGCATCGGCCAGGCGGCCCTGGAGCTGCTGCGCCACTATCACGTGGAGACGGTGGACGTTGTAAAAGCGTAGGGCGCGAAAATCTGTCTCGCCGAGAAGGAAGAATATCATAAAAGACGCCCGGAAAGGGCGTCTTTTTGCAAGCTGAAGGCCGGAATGCACAGCATTCCGGCCTTTTTGTATCCGTCAGAACGGCGCTGCGGCGTGCAGCCCATGAAGTCTCATACCCTCTGCAAAGGCACGGTGCCCCTTTTCCGAAAAGTGCACCCCGTCGAATACCAGCTCTATATTCCATTGGCCGCTGTCGGCAAAGGGGACGCCCAGGCGGGAGGCCAGAGCTGCATAGGCTGGGCCAAGAAGTGCGGATTCACGCAAGAGACGCTCCTCCGTTACCCATGCACCCCGCCTCATGGGAGGCGGCGCGAGAAGAAGCAGGGAAGCGGATGGGAGCTTTTTACACAGGTGCCGCAAAAATCCCTCCATCCGTCCGGCCACATCCACGGCGGTGAAACTGCCGTTTTGCAGCAGGTCGTTTCCACCCAGCATCACGGCCAGCAGATCGAAATCAGGGTAAAGGGCCAGGAGACGGTCAAATTGCTCCATTTGCCAACTTGTGTGGGGGATCTCCCGCCCGTTCAGGCCGGAGTTGACCACCACCCATCCCGTCTCCCGCTGCAAGAGGGACGTCCACCGGACCTCCGGACTGTAGCGGTCGCCCAGAAAGGAGCGGGGATCGTAGCCATAGGTATTGGAATCGCCATAGCAAAACAGCTTCATCGTGTCCTCCCTTGCTCCAGAAGGTGTGGTTTTCTTTCAGTGCAGGGCGTCCAGCAAGGAAAGGTCAAAGCCGTCGTATGAGCGCTCTTTCATCAGGGCGATGACCTCCTCCAGGGTGGGGAGGGAGGGCATGGCACCCATACGGGAAACGGTGATGGCGGCGGTATGGCTGGCAAAGGACAGGGCCTGCTCCAGGGAAAGACCCACGCTCAGGCCAACGCTCAGCGCACCCACAAAGGAATCACCGGCGGCAGTGGGGTCTGCGATGTGGGGCATGGAGACGCAGGGGATATATTGGATGGAATCCGCCCCCACCACGGCAGAGCCGCTGCCACCCAGGGTAATGATGACGTTTTCCACGCCCTTTTCCCAGAGGGCGGCGGCGATCTTTTGGAGGTCCTCCCTCCGGGGGCCGTTTTCGTCGTTCCCAAGGGGGAGGCCCGTTTCCATGGAGGCCTCCTGCTCGTTGGGGGTGAGATAGCTCACAAGGCTCAAAAGCTCGTCGTCCAGATCGGTGGCCGGGGCGGGATTCAGCATCACGGGGACGCCGGCTTCCTTGGCCCAGCGGGCTACCGCCCGGTTGACTTCCAGGGGCACCTCCAACTGGAGGAGAACCATATTGTAGCTGCTGATCTCCTCACGGATCCATTCCACTTCCTCCAGGGTCAGGGTCTGGTTGGCACCGGGAATAACAACGATGCGGTTTTGGGCGGTGTGCTCAGTGACCTCCAAGGTTACATGACCCACGCCGGAGCTGATGCCTGGGTGTACGACCACATGGCTGACGTCCACACCGGCCTGGCGGGGCGTTTCCAGAAGCATTTCACGGAACAGATCGTCGCCCACGCAACCCATCATCGTTACATCAGCTCCCAGACGGGCACACTGCAGCGCTTGGTTGGCGCCTTTGCCGCCGGGAGCCATGTGAAAGGACTTGCCATATACGGTCTGCGCGGACTGGGGCACCCGCTCTGTGGTGGCGATCACGTCCATCACAAAGCTGCCCACAACTAAAATGCGGGGTTTTGTATGCATGGTGTAACTCCTAAAAAAGATTAATAAGTTCATTATACTTCTTTTGAAATAAAATACAAGTGCTTTTGCAATACGTCCTGTTCAACTTAAAATGTGGTTGGGCCCGAATTCCGTTCATCCCGTTCATCTCAATCGGGCCGATCCATTTGTTTGTTAATCCCTTTGACATAATGAACACCCCATTTGTTAGCCGGTATATCATACGGGCTAACAAATGGGATGCAGTTCACTTTCCGGCGCGTGTTTACCCAAGGGATACATATCCCACCTGTTCCACAATGCTCTGCCCCTGAGGGGAAACCATCCAGTCCAGGAAGGATGCCAGATCCCCGTTGGTTTCCTGAGGTGCGGGTTCACCGGTGGGAGCGGCGGTAATGGCGTAAAATTCCGAAGAAATGGGGTAGTTGCCGTCCCGGATGGTCTCCTTTGTGGGTTCCACGCCGTTTAAGGCCAGCAGCCGGATATCCCCGTTTTGCACCATCTCCGTGGAGTAGAAGCGGAAGGAAAAGCCGATGGCGTTTTTGTAGTTGCGGTAGCTGGCCACCTCCCGGATGATGCCGCCCATGCCGCCGATGCGATCTTCTTCCTCCGGCTCCAGCAGGGGCAGGCCCTCCATCAGCCGCCGTAAGGCGGACTGGCTGCCGCTGTTCTCCGCCCGCTGGAAGGGGCGGATGCGTTGGTTTTTACCGCCTACCTCCTTCCAGTTGGTAATCCGGCCGCTGTAAATACCCTGGATCTGCGCCACCGTCAGGTTCTCTACGGGATTGCGGCTGTTGACAAAAAAGACGAAGGCCTCCCGGCCGATGGGGGTCATGTGAAGTTCCATGCCTGCGGCTTTGGCGGCGTCCAGTTGGGCTTGGGAAGGCGCGGCGGCAAAGATCATGTCCGTCTTCCCTTTGATGAGGCGCTCATAGGCCTCAATGGTGCCGGAGCAGGCCACGGAGCCGTATCCGTCCACGGTGCGGTGATCGTACAGGCCGGCCTCCGCGTCCTCCGGCCAGACGTTCTGCACGAAGCTGGCATAAACGGGGTAAAGGGCGGTAGCGCCGTCCAGACGGATGGCCTGGGCTGTTTCCGTATCAAATTTCAGGGTGGAAGGCTCCTCAAGGGTGACGGATTTTGTGTTTGGGTCAAAGGGATCGTATTGCCAGAGAAGGCCCTCCCGGTCATCCAGGGCGGGGAGGCTGTCTTTATACAGGCCGTTTGCGATGAAAACAGCGGCGGCCGCCAGCACACAGAGGAAGCCAATCCCCACCCTGCGCCGGCCCTTTTGGCCGATATAGCCGCTGGTGGCCAGGATCAGCGCCAGGACGCCTGCGCCGCCCACCACCGGCACCGCCTTGGCCGCATAGAGGGGGACGAGCCCTAAAAATGCAAAGATGGAGAGGAAAAACACCAGTCCGCCGCCGAAGATCAGGATCAAGAGGGTATTGCCGGCTGCCAACAGCAGCTTTTTATAGGTTTCGGGCATCCCGTACCTCCCGTGTCACTCCTTCACAAGGAAGGAGGCTCCAAACAGCGCTGCCATCGCCGCCGCATAAATGCCGTAGCACACCTGCCAGGCCTCCGCGCCAAAGGGGAAGCTGCCGATATAGATGGTTCTGCCCATCTGGGGATTGGATAGCGCGCAGCCCACAAAGACCACCGCAGAAATGAACATGACAAGGCTCACAAGGCGCAGGACCATTCGCTTTTTCATAGTGCTTCCTCCTGATTCTTTTTTGTGGGACTACCCTCCAGACACGCCAGAACCGCTGTGCGGACCCGCTCCGGATCAAAGGAGGAGCACACCCGGCCGTCCCGGCCATCCAGGGCGCGGTAGTGCTGGGAGATGATGTTTTGCTGGATCTTATATTCTCCGTGGGTCTCCACCGTCCGCCACCAGACCCTGCCGCCCATGGTTTTGGGGTACACGGGCCTCAGATCCTCAAAGGCAAGGGCCAGGACCATGTCCTCCGCTTCACCGCCAAAGACGCCGGAGAGCACCTGGCTTGCGGAAAAAATGGAGCTGAAGGCCACCGCTCCCATCCATCCCAGGGAAGAGCGGCCCTTCTCGATCTCCACCAGCGTTTTCTTGGAAAGACCCAGAGCCCTTGCCATGGCCTCTTGGGTCAGGCCGTATTCCGTGCGCACCAGCTTGACCTGGCGGTTCATTTCCAGAATGAATTGCTCCTTAGTCATTTGAAACCAAACCTCCCTTATAGTGTAATTTTACACTATTCGAGCATAATTGTCAACAAAAATGATCCCCCGCCAAGTGGCGGGGGATCCAAAGAAGGGATTATCGTGTTTTGCTGGAATTGGTGGTGTCCTTGAGGAGAACGTCGTGGGCTCCGCCCTCCACGATGGAAACGGAGCTGACCAGGGTCAGCTTGGCCTTGTCCCGCAGCTCGGGGATGCTCAGCGCGCCGCAGTTGCACATGGTGGAACGCACCTTGGCGAGGGTGGTGGCCATGCCGTCGGACAGGGAGCCGGCGTAGGGAACATAGGAGTCCACACCCTCCTCAAAGCTCAGCTTGGCGGCACCACCCAGGTCATAGCGCTGCCAGTTGCGGGCGCGGGCGCTGCCTTCGCCCCAGTATTCCTTCATATAGCTGCCGCCGATGAGAACCTTGGCGGAGGGGCTTTCGTCGAAACGGGAGAAATAGCGGCCCAGCATACAGAAGTCCGCGCCCATGGCCAAGGCCAGGGTGATGTGGTAGTCCTGGACGATGCCGCCGTCGGCGCACAGGGGGACATACACGCCGGTCTCCTCAAAGTACTTGTCCCGCTCCCGGGCAACGTCGATGACGGCGGTAGCCTGGCCGCGGCCGATGCCCTTGGTCTCACGGGTGATGCAGATGGAGCCGCCGCCGATGCCGATCTTCACGAAGTCCGCGCCGGCGTCCGCCAGGAAGCGGAAGCCCTCGCCGTCCACCACGTTGCCGGCGCCGACCTTCACACTGTCGCCGTAGTGTTCCCGGATCCACTTCAGGGCCCGGGCCTGCCATTCGGAGTAGCCCTCGGAGGAGTCCAGCACCAGCACGTCTGCGCCGGCTTCCACCAGCGCGGGGACGCGCTGGGCGTAGTCACGGGTGTTGATGCCGGCGCCCACCACATAGCGCTTCTGGGCGTCCAGAAGCTCCAGGGGGTTTTCCTTATGGGAGTCATAGTCCTTGCGGAAGACAAAGGAGACCAGGTGGCCGTCCTCCGACAGGATGGGCAGGGCGTTGAGCTTGTGGTCCCAGATGATGTCGTTGGCGACCTTCAGGCTGGTGCCCTCGGGGGCGGAGATGATTTTTTCCACCGGGGTCATGAACTCGGCGACGGGGGTGGCGGGGTCCATACGGCTGACGCGGTAGTCCCGGCTGGTCACAAGGCCCAGCAGCTTACCGGTGCCGGTGCCGTCGTCGGTGACGGCCATGGTGGAGTGGCCGGTCTGCTCCTTGAGCAGCAGCACGTCGGCCAGAGTGTCCGTCAGACGGAGGTTGGAGTCGCTGGTGACAAAACCGGCCTTGTAGCTTTTCACCTTCCGCACCATTTCGGCCTGCTGCTCGATGGGCTGGGAGACGAAGATAAAGGCGATGCCGCCCTCCTTGGCAAGGCCGATGCCCATCTTCTCACCGGAGACAGACTGCATGACGGCGGAAACCATGGGGACGTTCATGGTCAGGGGGCACTCTTCCCCTTTGCGGTACTTGACCACAGGGGTCTTGAGAGAGACGTTGGCGGGGATACAGTCAGCGGAGGAGTAGCCGGGGACCAGCAGGTATTCACTGAAGGTGTGGGAGGGTTCGGTAAAAAAGTATGCCATTTTGCCACCTCGTTCAAAAAGTATAAATTGAAGGTATTTTACCACAAAAAGTGGAGATTGCAATAAGAATTGAAAAAAGCTGTAACAAAGACCGAAAAACCGGCTGGAGTTTTTCGGCCTTTGGGGAGCAGGAGCGCAAAAGGCCCTCAGAGCTTCTTACGCATGACGGTGTGACGGAAAATGCCGTCGGCAAAATATTCATTGGAGCAGAAGACCCTCCGGCTCTCGATGTCAAAATCCACCTCGGACATATTGAGCAGGGGAGAGCCCACCGGGATCTGGAAGATTTCCGCCAGGGCCTCATCCGCCACCACAGGCTTGAGATCGGTCAGGTCCAGATAGGAATCAATATCGGCAAAGTCCTGCAGGAAGGTAAAAATAGGCTGGCGGAGGTCCTCCTCCGTGTAGCCCTGGCGCACCCGGGACCGTTCCACTACGTCCTCGCAGTAGATGGCGGGGCGGCCGTCGGCGGTGCACAGGCGGGAGATGCGCAGGATGGGAGTACCCTCTTCAATCTGGAGCTGGGAAGCCACCAGTGGGTCTGCCGCATCCTCATGGGCGCGGACGAAAGCCAACCCCGGCGTATGACCGCTCTGGCGGATCATATCCATGAACTCCATTTCAATGTCCATGCGGGCGGGAACCTCCAGGACGTGGCGGTTGATGATGGTGCCCACGCCGTGGCGCCGGGTGATGAAGCCCTCCCGCTCCAGGGAGGCCAGGATGTCCCGCAGCTGCGTGCGGCTGATGCCCAGCCGCTCGGAGAGAACGCTCTCCCGGGGCAGGCGCTCGCAGGCGACATATTCACCCTCCTTCATGGCGGAAAGCAGTTGGGCGCGGATGGTTTTGGATTCATCGGACACTCTGGGCATTAGGGGGTCACCTCATCCTTATCGTTGAAAATCACAGCCTCCGAAAAGGTAGCACCTATTGTAACCCATTTGCATTTCCGCCGCAATAGGCAAAACTGACAGTTTCCGGGCAGCCTTTTTGTCGTTCCTTGTCCAGCCTTGCGGGAAAAGGGCGCAAAGGCGCCGGCCCTATGGATTTCCTGTAGACAAACCCCCGGAAACTGCTATAATGAAAGGCAGAAATCGACTTGAAACAGGTGGAAATTATGAAAAATATCGTTTTGATCGGTATGCCCGGCACAGGCAAAAGCGTGGTGGGCCGCGCCCTTGCCCAGCGCCTGGACTTTACCTTTGTGGATGTGGATGATCTGATCGTGGAAGAGACGGGCAAGACGCTGCCCGAAATTTTGCGGACGGAGGGCCTGGAAGCCTTTCTGGCCATTGAGGGCCGGATCGGAGAGACCCTGGACCGGACCCGTACCGTCATCGCCACCGGGGGCAGCATGGTCCTCTCCGAGGCGGCCATGGGACATCTGAAGGAGAATGGCATTGCTGTCTGGCTGGAAACGCCTCTTTCCCAGATCTCCCAGCGGATGCCGGAGGACCTGATGGACCGGGGCATCGCCGCCCCCGCCGGCATGGATATCCGGGAGATCTACGAACAGCGCAAGCCCCTTTACGCCAAATATGCGGACCTCATCGTTGCCAGCCGGGAGGGGGAGGATAACACCGCCCACCAGGTGGAAGAGGTCATGCGCACCGTGGGCATGTATCAGTGAGCGTGCAGCGTGCTGGAGCATTTTTTTCGCTCCGGCATGATATTTTTCTGGACTCTCACGTTACGTTATAGCTTACACTCCATATCGAGGTGAGGCGGATGCGCTTATCGTCAGTGAAATGGCAAAGCTCTGCGGCGTCAGTGTGCGCACGCTGCATTATTAGCACCAGATCGGCTTGCTCCGGCCGGAAACAGCGGCAGATTCCGGCTACCGCTGGTACGGAGCGGCAGATGTGGAACGGATGCAGGAGATTTTGTACTTCCGGAAGCTGGATTTTCCCCTGAAGGAGATCTGTGCTATCCTGGCCGACCCCCACTATGACCGGCAGGCGGCACTGTGGCAGCAGCGGACGCTTCTTCTCATGAAGCGTGACCGGATGGACGGACTGGTGCGACTGCTGGAGGAAAACCTGAAAGGAGAAAGCACCATGGATTTTAAAGGATTCGACAAAACTGAAATTGAAAATGCCCGCAGGCAGTATGCCGCAGAGGCGAAAGCCCGCTGGGGCGCTACGGAGGCCTACCGCGAAAGCCAGGTACGTACCGCGAAAAACACCCAGGAGGACTGGGACAGCCAGACGGAGGAGATGAATGCCATCTTCCGCCGCGCCGCCGCCCTCCGCAGCGGAGACCCCGCCGGTGATGAGGCCCAGGCGTTGGTGGGGGAGTGGCAGGGCTTCATCTCCTGCCACTATTACACCTGCTCCAAGGAGATTCTCTCCGGACTTGGACAGATGTATACCGCCGATGAACGTTTTCGGGAGAATCTGGACCGTTTCGGCCAGGGAACGGCGGAATTCCTCTCCAAAGCCATCGCCGTTTACTGCGGTGAGTGAAAAAACAACAAGGGGCGGCACAAAAGTGCCGTCCCTTGTCTTTTATTATTATAATGCAATAGCAGTGCCGGTTTTTCCCGCGATGCCGTCCTTAGCCTTTTCCAACAGTGTGATGAGGGCCGTGCGCCCCGCTTTGGAGCGGGCGAAGGCCACGGCGGCCTGGACCTTGGGCAGCATGGAGCCGGGGGCGAACTGGCCTTCGGCGATATATCCCTCAGCTTCGGCGGGGGTGAGGCGGTCCAGCCACCTCTGGTCAGGTTTCCCAAAATGGACGGCTACCTTTTCAACAGCCGTCAGGATGATGAGGGTGTCGGCGTCCAGTTCCTCCGCCAGCAGCTCGGAGGCGAAGTCCTTGTCAATGACGGCGCCGGCGCCCTTGAGGTGGTTGCCCGTTGTTTTGTAGACGGGGATACCGCCGCCGCCGCAGGCCACCACCACCTGCCCGGCGTCCAGCAGGGCCCGGATGGTCTCAATCTCGATGATGGATTTGGGACGGGGGGAGGCCACGCACCGCCGCCAGCCCCGGCCCGCGTCCTCCATGACGCAGCTTCCCTGGGCGGTCATGGCCTCGGACTCCTGACGGGTCAAGAAGGGGCCGATAGGCTTGGTAGGCTTCAGGAAGGCGGGATCCTCCGGGTCCACCTCCACCTGGGTCAAGATGGTGGCCACGGGCTTGGAGATGCCCCGGTCCAGAAGCTCCTCCCGCAGGGAGTTTTGCAGATCGTAGCCGATATAGCCCTGGCTCATGGCGGTGCAGACGGACATGGGGTCCGCGGGGTGGTCGGGGTTTTCCCGGGAAAAGGTGACCATGGCGTTGTTGATCATGCCCACCTGGGGGCCGTTCCCGTGGGCAATGACCACCTGATGCCCCTCCTCGATCAGGTCCACGATGGCTTTTGCCGTGTGCTTGACAGCCGCCATCTGTTCGGGCAGGTTCTTGCCCAGGGCGTTTCCGCCCAGGGCGATAACGATGCGTTTTGCCATGAAAAGCATACCTCTTTTCTGAATTTGGGTATAAGAATAGCGGGAACATGGTGCCATATTCCCGCTATTCCGGTGATTTCAGAAGCTGATGCCTCAGAACTTTTTCCGTGCCTGGCCCTCTTCCATGGCCCGCAGGGCCGCGGCAGGGTCCTTCACCTTGGCCATGAGGATCATGGCGGCGATGATGTAGGGCTTGTAGCTGGCCTCCTTATAAAGAGGCACCAGATAGCGGTCGAAAACGGAGTTTTCCACCTCGCCCTCGGGGCAGCTGAGGCCGGTGATATCGGCGGGGAGGCAGTGGAGATAAAGGGCCTTGCCGTCCTTGGTGAGCTTCATCATCTCTTCGCTGCAGGTCCAGTCCTTGTGCTGTGCGTTCTGGTTCAGAAGCCTCTTTTCCAGCTCCTTGATGCCCGCCTCGTCGCCGGCCTGATAGAGCTTGGTACGCTCCTCCATGGCGGCAAAGGGAGCCCAGCTCTTGGGATAGACGATGTCGGCGTCCTGGAAGGCCTCTTCCATGGTGGCCACCTTCTTGTAGGAGCCGCCGGAGGCAGCGGCGTTTTTCTTGGCGATCTCCTCCACTTCGGGCATCACATCATAGCCCTCGGGATGGGCCAGAACCACATCCATGCCGAAGCGGGTCATCAGGCCGATGACGCCCTGAGGAACGGAGAGGGGCTTGCCGTAGGAGGGAGAATAGGCCCAGGTCATGGCGATCTTCTTGCCCTTCAGGTTTTCCACGCCGCCGAACTCATGGATGATGTGCAGCATATCGGCCATGGCCTGGGTGGGGTGGTCTACGTCGCACTGGAGGTTCACCAGGGTGGGTTTCTGCTCCAGGATGCCCTCGGCATGGCCCTCGGTGACGGCGTCCATAAAGGTCTTCTGGTACTTGTGGCCCTCGCCGATGAACATATCATCCCGGATGCCGATAACATCGGCCATGAAGGAGACCATGTTGGCGGTCTCGCGGACGGTTTCGCCGTGGGCGATCTGGCTCTTCTTTTCATCCAGATCCTGGACGGTCAGACCCAGCAGGTTGCAGGCGGAGGCGAAGGAGAAGCGGGTGCGGGTGGAGTTGTCCCGGAAGATGGAGATGCCCAGGCCGGAGTCAAAGACCCGGGTGGACTTGTTCCGCTCACGGAGGTCCCGCAGGGCGTCGGCCACGGTGAAGATGGCCTCGATCTCCTCGTCGGTCTTGTCCCAGGTCCAGTAGAAGTCGCTGTTGTACAGGTTCTCGGCGTGAAGGCTTTCCAGATGCTTGGCCAGCTCAAGATTCTTGGACATATGAAGTTCTCCTTATCTATGTGAAGTATGTGTTTACAGGATGACGTTATCCGTCAGGCTCTGGCGGAACTGGGAGACGTCGGCGTCCTTGTTCTCCTCCTTGTAGAGGCCGGGAACGGCGGCGTAGAGGGCGGCGCAGGTCACAAGGTCCTGCTTCCAGGTGATCTCGTTGGGAGCATGGGCCTGGGACTCGGCGCCGGGGCCGAAGCCCACGCAGGGGATGCCGTAGCGGCCCTGGATGGAAACGCAGTTGGTGGAGAAGGTCCACTTGTCCGTCAGAGGGCGGCCCTCCCGCAGGTGCATGGCGTCGTACTTGGGATCGGCATCGCTGTGGCCGATGCGCTTATCGCCGAACATGGCGTGGTGGGCGTCGATGAGGGCCTGGACATGGGCGGCGCTCTCCTTGTTGATCCAGGTGGGGAAGAAGCATTCCGTCTCGTAGACCTCGCCGGTCCAGGAGGGACGGTCATACATATACATACTGACCTTCACATCCTCGCCGTACTTTTTCACGCTGGGCAGGTCCCGGATTTCCTGCAGGCAGGACTCCCAGGTCTCGCCGGCGGTCATGCGGCGGTCCACGGAAACAGAGCAGCTATCCGCCACGGCGCAGCGGGAGGGGGAGGTGAAGAAGATTTCAGAGACAGTGCAGGTACCCCGGCCCAGGAACTGGGCGTCTTGGTAATGCTGGGGATTGAAGTCGGGATTCAGCATCTTTACAAGGCCCTTGACGGTGTTGGAGGGGCCGTCGCCGTTTTCGTTCAGGGCGCGGATGTCCTGCAGGATATCCGCCATCTTGAAGATGGCGTTGTCGCCCCGGTTGGGAGCGGAGCCGTGGCAGGAAACGCCCTTCACATCCACCCGGATCTCCATACGGCCCCGGTGGCCGCGGTAGATGCCGCCGTCGGTGGGCTCGGTGGAGATGACGAACTCGGGGCGGATGTGGTCCTTGTTGTAGATATACTGCCAGCACATACCGTCGCAGTCCTCTTCCTGGACGGAGCCGACTACCATGATTTTGTATCCGGCGGGGATCAGGTTCAGGTCCCGCATGATCTTCGCGCCGTATACGGCGGAGGCCATGCCGCCCTCCTGGTCGGAGCCGCCCCGGCCGTAGATGACATCCTCGGTCTCATAGCCCTGGTAGGGATCGGCCTCCCAGTTGTTGATGTTGCCGATGCCTACAGTGTCGATGTGGGAGTCGATGGCGATGATTTTCTCGCCCTCGCCCATCCAGCCGATGACGTTGCCCAGGCCGTCAATCTCCACCTTGTCAAAGCCCAGCTTTTCCATCTCGGCCTTAATGCACATCACCACGTCTTTTTCCTGGCAGCTCTCGCTGGGATGGGAGATCATATCCCGCAGGAAACGGGACATATCTGCCTTGTGGCCCTCTGCGGCTGCCTTGATCGCTTCAAAATCCATAAATACACCCTCCATGTCAGATATCGTTCCTCAATGGCTTTTGCCTTTCTGACTCTATGATAGCACAAGATACAGACTTGTCAAACAAAAAATTTGAAAACCAAACAATTTATTTGAATTTCTGTTTGCATTTTCAAAAACTTGTGCTATGATGTATCTGGGAAAATAGTTTCTGATACGAAAGGAGACACATTTATGGAAAGTGGAAAGCTGGAAATGCTTTTGCAGATCGCCCGCGGGATTGCGGCCCAGTTTGGAGAGAGCTGCGAGGTGGTGGTGCACGATCTTGCCCAGCACCCGGACCACACCATCGTTGCGATCTATAATGGACATATCTCGGGCCGGAAGGTGGGAGACGGCGCTTCCACCGTGGTTATCGAGCAGATGAAGACCAACGACCCGGATCCGGAAGACCACCTCTGCTATCTGACCAAAACGCCGGACGGTAAGATCCTGAAATCCTCCACCTTTTATATCCGGAACGGAAAGGGGAAGGTGGGCGCTATCCTTGCCGTCAACTATGATATCTCCCGGCTTTTGATGCTGGAGGGGACGCTCCGGGAGCTGACAGCCACCCGGGAAAGCGGCCAGGCGGAGCCGGAGCGGATCGTTAACATCAATGATATGCTGGACGAGCTCATCGGACAGTCCGTAACGCTGGTGGGGAAGCCTGTTTCCCTGATGAACAAGGACGACAAAGTGCGGGCCATCCGCTTTTTGAATGAGAAGGGGGCCTTTCTGGTCACTAAATCCAGTGACAAGATCGCCAAATTTTTCGGGATCTCCAAGTACACCCTGTATTCCTATATCGACGCCAAGCGCCGGGAGGAGCCGGGTGAGGAGGGAAAGGAGCAGTAAGCCATGAGAGAGTTCCGCCGTTTTGGGGCCGCCGTGTTGGCGGTTTTGCTTCTTTGCTCCCTGTTGAGCATATCTGCCGCCGCTGCGGAGCCTGTGGCAGTTGAGGGGGAGACCACCATCCTCTTCACCCATGACCTCCACTCCCACTTCCTGCCTCAGGACACAGGCGGCGGGGGACAGTCCGGCGGCTATGCCCGCCTTAAGGCCGCCATCAATGCGGAGCGGGAAAAGCACCCCGATGCCCTTTTGCTGGACGGCGGCGACTTTTCCATCGGCTCCCTGGTTCAAACCCTTTACACCACCCAGGCGGCGGAGCTGCGCACCATGGGAGCCATGGGCTACGACGCCACCACCATCGGCAACCATGAGTTCGACCACAAGGGCACCGGCTTCGCTGAGATGCTGACTTCCGCCGCGGCCAGCGGGGAAAGGCTCCCCGCCATGGTCTGCGCCAACTATAAACCCGCCGCCGATCACCCTGACCGCGATCTGATCCGGTCCGCCATGGATGGCTACGGCGTGCAGGAAACGCTGCTTTTGGAACGCGGCGGCGTTACATACGGCATCTTCGGTCTGATGGGCGTGGATTCCGATGACTGCGCTCCCACCTCCGGCTTCACCCTGGAGGACCCTGCCGCTGCCGCCAAGCGCTGCGCGGAAAGCCTTCGGGCCCAGGGGGCGGAGTTCATTATCTGCCTGTCCCACAGCGGCACGGACGGGGATGTGAAAAAATCCGAGGATGAGCAGCTTGCCCAAAACGTCCCCGGCATCGGCGTTATCGTCTCCGGCCACACCCACACCACGTTGGAAGCGCCCATCGTGGTGAACGGCACCTATATTGTCTCCGCGGGGCCCTATTCCCAAAACCTGGGCTCTATTACCCTCCAGCGCCTCAGCGACGGCAGTCTCCGCCTGTCGGATTACCGCCTGATCCCCATTGATGAAACGGTGACCGGGGATGCGGACACCGCCTCCATGGTGGAAGGATGGAAGGCCATGGTGGGAGAGGAGTACCTTGCCCGCTACGGTCTGACCTATGACCAGGTGCTTACCACCGCGCAGTTCGATCTCCCCACGCCCAGTTCCGGCGTGCAGGAGGGCAACGCTCTGGGCTTTCTGGTGGCGGACGCCTTCCAGTGGGCCTGCCACAACCTGACGGCGGACAGCTACCTTGCGGACACTGTCACTGTCACGGCGGACGGCGTCCTCCGGGCGCCCCTCCGCCAGGGGGAGATCACCGTCAGCGAGGCCTTTGACGTCCTCTCCATGGGCGTAGGGGAGGACGGCACCTCCGGCTTCCCGCTGGTGGCCGTGTATCTTTCCGGCAAGGAGCTGAAGGCTGCCATGGAGGTGGACGCCTCCGTCACCCCCATTATGCCCGCCGCCCAGCTCTATATGTCCGGCGTCTCCTACGGCTTCAATACCAACCGGATGTTTTTCAACCGGGTCACCGACAGCCATCTCGCCGAGCCGCCCTTTGTGAATGGGTTTACCGCCGTTGGCCTGGAGACCATCAACGATGAGGCCCTCTACCGCGTGGTCACGGGGATGTACTCGGCCCAGATGCTGGGCACGGTGAAGGAAAAGTCCATGGGCCTTTTGTCCCTGGTGCCAAAGGATGCCCAGGGAAGTCCGATCCAGGATTTTACCAACTGCATCCTCTACGACAAAAACGGCAACGAGATCAAGGAGTGGTACGCCCTGGCGGCCTACCTTCAGTCTTTCGGACAAGAGGGGATTCCCGGATGGTATGCCGCTCCCGACGGCCGGAAGGCCGTCAGTGACAGTCTCAATCCCGTGGAACTGCTGAAACACCCCAATTGGATCACCCTGGCGGTGCTGGCGGTCCTTCTTCTGTTTATCCTGCTGGTGGTGCTGGTGGTTCGGACCATCCGCCGCCGCAAAAAGCGCAAAACCGCATAAGAGGCTGAAAAGGAAAGTATCCTCCGGGATACTTGCCTTTTTTTGCCACCTGTTGTAAAATAGTGCCGGCAGAAAGGCCGCCTTTCGGTTTATTCCGGGATAGGGGCGGCCCCTTTTAAGCCGCGGATGCGGCGAAAATGGGAGGCGGGACTATGAGCAAGAAGAAAAAAGCGGCGGCGGCTGCGGTGACGGTGGCGGCAGTGGCCGGGATGGTCACCGGCGCGGCTTTTGAAACGCCGGCGGAAATGTTTGATGAAGCGCCCATCGCCGCCATGGAGCAAGAGGAGGAAACAGCCTCCAGGCCTGCCCAGCTCCGTAAAAAGGGTCTTGCCGCGGTGCGCCAGTGGATCATGGGCCTTCCGGAAGCGGTGCGGATGCTGGTGGCCGTCCCCCTGTGGTGTTTTGGCTGGGTTCTGGAGACGGGCCTCTCCACTTTTTGGCTGAGGGCTGACGCCCCCATCCTCCAGCGTATCCTGGGCTGGCTCTGCCTGGGAGGAATTTTGCTGTGTGTGTTTGCCGCGTCGGTAAAATCCGCCTTTCCAAAATGCCCGCTGAGAAAGATATTCCGCCCCCGGAATGTGCTGCTGCCCCTTTTGGCGGCGCTGATCCTTGGGGCGGCGGACCTGGCGCTGCCCTCCCTCTGGAAGGGCTATGACCCCGCCACCCGCCTTGTCTGGCGTGTTGGTTCCGCACTCCTTTTGGCTTTCCTGTGCTTTGCGGAGCTGAAGTGGCAGGGGAAGCGCTATGCGGCCCGGGAGGAACCCGCCTCTGGACGCAGCTTTGTGGAGGAAGAGGCCTGGCGATTGGCCGACACCGTCTGTCCCCGGCGGTAAGGCCGGAGGGCAGAGAGGGAAACTGATGGCGGAGGAAAGATCTCCTTCCCGGTTTCCCTTCGGAACCCCCGCTGCCTGGATTTCCGCATTGTTCAACAGATTCAGCGCCCCCGATGGATTCCATCGGGGGCGCGGTGCTTATACGGAGGCGGCGGCTGCCACCGGCAGGGCCTGTTCTTTTTCTGCAAAGTAGCGGATGATGTCCTTTCGGGTGACGATGCCGATGAAGTTTCCAACATCGTCCACCACCGGGATGAAATTTTGCTGCATGGCGCTGGTGAGAAGCTCCTCCATGGTAATGGTGATGCCAACGCTGGGGTAGGTGTCCGTTCGGATGATATCCCGCACCGGAAGGGCCTCCAGGTCCCGCATGGTGCGCTCGTACAGGGGGGCCTGCTCCAAGGGGAGCAGCTTCCAGAGAAAATCGCCCTCGCTGACGGTGCCTACATAGCGGCCTTCCCGGGTAATGACGGGGATGGCTGTGTATCCGTGGTGACGCATCTTTTCCAGCCCCTGACGGAAGGTGTAGTCGTCATAGAGGTAAGCCACACGATTCTTTGGGAGAAGAAAATAAGCTATGTTCAATCTTTGTTCCTCTTTTCCGCGCAGGCGGGTGTCCGCCGGTATTTGAGTAAATCCATTATACACCATTGGGATGTCGATTGGTGAATAATTTATAAAAATTATATAAATACTTTCCCCTTCTGCCCCTCCTGCTATATGAAATTTGTCATATGAGCGGAGGGAAAGCTTTACTTTTTCGGCAGAAACTGCTAAGATAATTTGTGATATATGCAACAGGGAGGCGGTTCTATGCTGAGCGAGCGGGAATTGCAGGAAAGTCCGCTTTTTCGGAATATCAGCTATGAGGAATACCGGCGGATGGTGGCCTGCTTCCAGGCTGTCCTCCGTAGGTTCCGCAGCGAGGAGCTGGTTTACGACTTTTCCGACTCCAAAACCGATGCCATCGGGATCGTGGAGCGGGGTGCCGCCTCCGTCATCCGGATCGACCGCGAGGGCGTGTCCACTGTGCTGGAGGAGCTGGGGCCCGGCGATGTTTTCGGGCGGACGCTGGCCTTTTCCGACACGGGGGAGGACAGCCTTGAGGTCATCTGCCGTACCCCCTGCGACGTATTGTTCATCGACTATGCCCATATCATGAAGCGGTGTGGGAACGCCTGCACCTGCCACAGTGTCCTGGTGCAGAATATGCTGCAGCTGATGCTGGAAAAGGCTCGGGCCCTTTCCCAGCGGGTGGACGTCCTCTCCCGGCGCACCATCCGGGAGAAGCTCCTGTGCTGTTTCCGCCACATGGCGGAGAAGGAGAAAAGCGCCAGCTTCACGCTGCCCTTTTCTCTCAGCACCATGGCCGATTACATCGCAGCGGACCGCAGCGCCATGATGCGGGAGCTGAAGCGGCTGCGGGAGGAGGGGGTTCTCCGCAGCGACGGACGGCGATTCACATTGCTGTAGAGTTTGCGAAGTTTGTGGAAAAAGCGAAAAATGATTGACTGCCCCACCGTCAGATGCTAAAGTATAGACGATGTGTCAAAAGGTTGGATCCTCTCCGTGCCTGTGAGATAGTATGGAGGGGGGCGCAGGTTCATAAAAATCTGAACACACAGGAAAGAAGGAAAAATATGTATCGTATCGTAAGAAAAGAGGCTCTTCGCCCCACCGTTACCCTCTACGAGATCGAGGCTCCCCTGGTTGCCAAGAAGGCCCAGCCGGGCCAGTTCATCATCCTGCGCGTGGATGAGAACGGCGAGCGTATCCCCATCACCATCAACGATTATGATCCTGAAAAGGGCACCGTCACTATCATCGTTCAGACCGTGGGCTCCACCACTGAGAAGCTCAAGCACCTGAACGAGGGCGACTGCCTCCATGACTTCGTGGGCCCCCTGGGCAAGGCCACCGAGACCGAGGGCAAGAAGAAGGTCTGCGTTGTGGGCGGCGGCGTAGGCTGCGCCATCGCCTATCCCGTTTTGAAGAAGTTCCATGACTGCGGCGCCGAGGTCCACGCGGTGGTGGGCTTCAAGAACAAGGATCTGGTCATCCTGGAGGAGAACTTCCGCAAGTCCAGCGACGTTCTGAAGATCTGCACCGATGATGGCTCCTACGGCCAGAAGGGCTTGGTCACCGATGCTTTGAAGGAACTGATCGAGGAGGGCAACCAGTATGACGAGATCTTCGCCATCGGCCCCATGATTATGATGAAGTTTGTCTGCAAGACCACCGAGCCTTACGGCATCCCCACCACTGTCTCCATGAGCCCCATCATGATCGACGGTACCGGCATGTGCGGCGGCTGCCGCCTGTCCGTTGGCGGTGAGATGAAGTTCGCCTGCGTGGATGGCCCCGACTTCGACGGTCACAAGGTGGACTGGGATCTGGCTGTCAAGCGCAACCAGATGTACCGTGACTTCGAGATGCACAAGCACGAGGAAACCTGCAACCTTTACAAGAAGGAGGCCGAATAATCATGGCAAATATGTCTTTGACCAAGAATCCCATGCCCTCTCAGGACCCCAATGTCCGCAACAAGAACTTTGACGAGGTGGCTCTGGGCTATACCGAGGAGCAGGCCCTGGACGAGGCACAGCGCTGCCTGAACTGCAAGGTCAGACCCTGCATGAACGGCTGCCCCGTTATGGTACATATCCCCGAGTTCATCGCCGAGGTGGCCCAGGGCCACTTTGAGGAGGCTTATCAGATCATCGCTAACACCTCCGCCCTTCCCGCCGTCTGCGGCCGTGTCTGCCCCCAGGAGAGCCAGTGCGAGAAGTATTGCGTCCGCGGCAAGAAGGGCGAGCCTGTGGCCATCGGCCGTCTGGAGCGCTTTGTGGCCGACTGGCACAACGCCCACGCCACCGCCGCTCCCGAAAAGCCCGTCTCCAACGGCCATAAGGTGGCTGTGGTGGGTTCCGGCCCCTCCGGCCTGACCTGCGCCGGCGACCTGGCCCGCAAGGGTTACGAGGTCACCGTCTTTGAGGCGCTGCACCTGGCCGGCGGCGTGCTGGTCTACGGCATCCCCGAGTTCCGTCTGCCCAAGTCCATCGTCCAGAAGGAAGTGGACGGCCTGAAGGCTCTGGGCGTCACCATCGCTACCAACACCGTCATCGGCCGCACCATCTCCGTTGACGAGTTGATGGAGGAGCATGGCTTTGAGGCTGTGTTCATCGGCTCCGGCGCAGGCCTCCCCATGTTCATGGACATCCCCGGCATCAACTACCGCGGCGTTTACTCCGCCAACGAGTTCCTGACCCGCATCAACCTGATGAAGGCCTACAAGGAAGGCTCTGACACCCCCATCCAGCATCCCAAGAAGGTGGCTGTCGTGGGCGGCGGCAACGTGGCCATGGACGCCGCCCGCTGCGCCAAGCGCCTGGGCGCCGAGGTGTATATCGTCTACCGCCGCGGCATGGAGGAGCTCCCCGCCCGTAAGGAAGAGGTGGAGCACGCTGAGGAAGAGGGCATCATCTTCAAGACCCTCTGCAACCCCGTGGAGATTTGCGCCGATGAGAACGATGACGTCACCGGCATCCGCTGCATCAGAATGGAGCTGGGCGAGCCCGATGCTTCCGGCCGCCGCCGTCCCATCGAGGTCCCCGGCAGCGAGTTCGACATTGACGTTGACTGCGTCATTATGTCCCTGGGTACCAGCCCCAACCCCCTCATCAAGTCTACCACCAAGGGTCTGGAGATCAACCGCAAGGGCGGCATCGTTGTCAATGAGGACGGCCTGACCTCCCGCGAGAACGTCTACGCCGGCGGCGACGCCGTTACCGGCGCGGCCACCGTCATCCTGGCCATGGGCGCCGGCAAGACCGCCGCCAAGGCCATCGACGAGGCACTGAGCAGCAAGTAAGATACCTGTCAAAAAGAGGCGGACACAGGTCCGCCTCTTTTTTTCGGGGGAACAGGAACTCTTTGGAGCGGATCTGCGTCTAACCCTTCAAAGGAGGTCGATCCCATGAAGATGAAAGCATTCTCTTTGGCGCTGCTATGTACATTGATTCTTGCCGCCTGCACCGCTCCGGTGGAAGAGAAAGGAATGACAACGCTGGACGCCCCGGCTGCAAGCACTCCGGAGCAGGTGGAACCATCCGCGTCCGAACCCTCCGGCGGCGAAGAGGATTTCTCCGATCCCGGCGGACAGGGCGTGGCCATTGACGCCTATGACAGCATCCTGCGATCTTTTGGTTCTCCGGATCCGGAAAGCGGATACCCGGAGGAATTCGCCGATGCCTATATTGGGGAGGATAACTTTCTCTATGTCTGCCTGACGGACACTTCCGAGGAGGTGCTTGCCCACTACCGCGGCGCAGTGACAGAGCCGCGGATCCTGCGCTTTGTGCAGGTAGAGCATTCTTATCGTGACCTCATGGCGCTGCAGATGGCTCTGGTGGAGATCGAAGAGCTGGGTTTCAGCTTTGTCGGAATAGACGTCATGGAAAATCAGGTGGATATGGGGATTCCGGATATCGGAAAGGAAGACGAGGTTTGGGCCTTGATGGAACAGCAGCTTCCCGAAGATGTAAGAGAGCGGTTTGACCAGCTGCCTGTCACCATAGAAGAGGCGCCCTATGCTACCTTTGGATAAGTGACAAAAATCCCGCTGTACAAGAAGATGTACAGCGGGATCACTTTACGTGTTTTTGAGGCGTTATAGCTCCACCACGGTTACATCGTGGCCGGTGTGGGGCAGGAATACCTTCAGAATATCGGCGGTTTTGATGCGCAGGCTCCCGTCGTTTTTGCAGGGATGGCAGCCAAACCACTCCGCTTCGTAGACCTCCCGGTCCATCAGCAGGCGCACCTGGTGGGCTTTGTCGTTCATCAGACCCAGAACGCTGGCGGAGCCCGGTGTGCAGCCCAGGAGCCGCTCCATCTCCTCGGCAGGGGCGAAGGAAAGGCGGGAGGAGCCGATCTGGTGGCTCAGGTCCTTGGTGTGAAAGGGCTTATCCTCTGGCATGGTGAGAAGGTAAAAGTCCGTCTTCTGGCGGTTGCACAGCACCAGGTTTTTGCAGATGCGGATGCCCAGTACATCGGAGATCGCGGCGCAGTCCTCCATGGTGTCGGCAAAGTCGTGTTCCACGCGGGCGTAGGGGATATGCAGCTCGTCCAGAAGAGCAAAGGCGGCCATTTCAGCCTGGCAGTGTCCGCCGGTGGGGGCGGAAGTGTAGATTTCAGAGATCGTCATGATGGATCGGTCATTCTCCCTTAATCAATTTTTCTCCGGCACGGTAAATATCCCCCGCGCCAACGGTCAAAATAAGGTCTCCCGGCTGGGCCAGTTCCCGAAGGCGGGCCGTGACCTTATCCAGGGTGGAGCAGTACACGGAGCCGGGGATATTGCGGCAAAGGTCAGAAGAGGAGATCCCCAGGGTGTTTTGCTCACGGGCCGCGTAGATCTCCGCCAGGACCGCAACGTCCGCCAGCTTCAGCTCTGTCACGAACTCATTGAAAAAGCTGGCGGTGCGGGTATAGGTGTGGGGCTGGAAAGCAACGATCAGCCGCTTGTAGCCAAGGCCTTTGGCCGTGGAGAGAAGGGCGTGGAGCTCGTCAGGATGGTGGGCGTAGTCATCATAGACCTGGGCACCGTTGAAGCTGCCCTTGTACTCAAAGCGCCGTCCCGCGCCGGTAAAGGAGCCGAGGCCCTCTTCCACAGCCTTACCGGGAATGCCCATCACATAGGCGGCGGAGGCGGCGGCCAGGGCGTTGGAGACGTTGTGGCGGCCGAAGACCTTCAGCTCCACATGGGCGTATTTCTTGCCATGGATCAGAACGTCGAAGGAGGGGGCGCCCTCTTCCCGGAGGTTGGCCACGGTGCAGTCCGCCTGGTGATCCACGCCGAAGGTCAGAATGGGCCGCTCCAATCCTGAGACGGAGATCATGGCTCCCTCATTGTCAGCGTTGACAATGACGTGGCCGCTTTCCGGAACCAGCTCCGCGAAGCGGTGGAAAGAGTGCTCGATGTCGTTCAGGTCCTTGAAAAAGTCCAGGTGGTCAGCCTCAACGTTTAAGATCACCGCCACGGTGGGGAAGAAGCTGAGGAAGCTGTTGCAGTATTCGCAGGATTCCAGGATGATGGTGTCTCCGCCGCCCACCCGGTAGCCGGAGTGGAGCAGGGGCAGCGTGCCGCCGATCATGACGGTGGGGTCGGCCTGTGCCGCCATGAAGATGTGGGTGCACATGGAGGTAGTGGTGGTCTTTCCGTGGGTGCCCGCCACACACAGCGCGTTCCGGTAATGCCGCATGATGGCGCCCCAGGCCTGGGCCCGCTCGTAAACGGGAATGCCCCGGGCAACGGCTCCGGCGATCTCGGGATTGCTGTCGTGAACGGCGGCGGTACGGATGACCAGGTCGCAGTCCCCAAGGTTTTCTGCATTATGGCCAACGGCCACAGGAATGCCCAGGCTCCGCAGATGCTGCACGGTGGCGCTTTCTGTCATATCGGAACCTTGAACCAGCAGTCCCTTGCCCCGCAGCACCTCTGCCAGGGGGCACATGGAAACGCCGCCGATGCCCACCAGATGCACGCGTTTGCCGGGGAGGAGATATTCGGAAATGGGATGAGGATTATTCATCATGGGAATCTTCCTTTCCAGAAATAAGGCGCAAAAAAAGATTTATCTTTGCAAGGAAATATATTATAATGCAGAAAGATTGGAATTGCAACGGGAAAAGGGGTGAAAAGACGGATGGAGATGCCGGAGATGGTCCGAAATACGTTGGAATGCCTGGAAGAGGCGGGCTATGAGGCCTGGTGCGTGGGCGGCTGCGTGCGGGACAGCCTTTTGGGCCGGGAGCCGGAGGATTGGGATGTGACCACCAGTGCCTTGCCGGAGGAGACGATGGCGGTCTTTGGCGGTGACGCTTTTCCCACGGGAGTGCAGCATGGCACTGTTACGGTACGCCGGGGCGGCAGGAGCGTGGAGGTCACCACCTACCGGGTGGATGGGACCTATCACGACCACCGGCGGCCGGATTCCGTCACATTCACCCGGTCGTTGGAGGAGGACCTGGCCCGCCGGGATTTCACTGTCAACGCCATGGCCATGAGCCTGGCGGGGGAGCTGAAGGACCCCTTCGGAGGGCGGGCGGATCTGAAGGCGGGAGTCCTGCGGGCCGTGGGAGAGCCGGACCGCAGGTTTTGCGAGGATGCCCTGCGCATTCTGCGGGGGCTGCGGTTTTCCGCTGTTTTGGGCTTTTCCCTGGAGAAGGGGACGGGGGAGAGCATCCGCCGCAACCGCTTCCTGCTGGAGGATATTGCCGCCGAACGCATTCAGACGGAGTTTTTCAAGCTCCTTTGCGGCAAATATGCGGTGAAGGTTCTGCGGGAATACCCGGAGGTCATCGGCGTATTCTGGCCGGAGCTTCTGCCCATGGTGGGCTTTGACCAGCGGAATTACCACCACTGCTATGATATCTGGGAGCATACCCTCCACGCCGTGGAGCAGGTGCCCTGCGATTTGATTTTGCGCTGTGCGGCCCTTCTCCACGATGTTGGAAAGCCGAAATGCTTTACGCTGGATACACAGGGCAGCGGCCATTTTTACGGCCATCCCAAAATCAGTGCCCTCCTTGCGGGGGAGATGCTCTGCCGCCTGAAATGCGCCAACGGAATCCGGGAGACCATCGTGCGGCTGGTAGAGTGGCACGATAAGGTCATCCCCCGGACGGAAAAGAGCATCCGCCGGGCGCTGATGAGCCTGGGAGAGGAGGATCTGCGCCGGCTTCTTGCGGTGAAACGGGCGGATAATCTGGCCCAGGCCCCGGAATTCCACACCACCCAGGCGGAGATCGACAAGTTTGAAGCCATGATGGAGCAGCTTCTGGCGGAGGACGCCTGCTTTTCCCGAAAAAATCTTGCTGTAAATGGAAAAGACTTGACAGATATTGGCTATCGGGGGAAGCGGGTGGGCACCATTTTGCAGACCCTTTTGGAGCAGGTGGTAGACGGGGAATTGCCCAATAACCGTGAGATCCTGCTGCGGCGGGCCAGGGAGATCGGAGGGAAGATATGATTGAGACAATGGCCCCCATCTATCATGAGGAGATCCCGCCCTTTCTGAGGGATTTTTTGTCCACGCCGCCTATGGAGCGGCTGCGGGAGGTGGGCATGAACTGCGGCTGTGAGTATACGGCCTTCCCCCGGTTTGCGAAGATTCCCCCCTATACCCGTTTTGACCACAGCCTTGGCGTGGCTCTGATCGTCTGGCATTTTACCGGCGACAGGGCCCAGACCCTGGCGGGGCTGTTTCATGACATCGCGGCGCCGGTCTTTGCCCACACGGTGGATTTTCTGGATGGAGACCATCTCCGTCAGGAGTCCACGGAGGCGAACACGGAGGCCATGATCGCCTCCTCCCCGGAGATCATGGCCCTTTTAAAAAAGCAGGGCCTGGGCGTGGAGCAGGTTTCGGAGGATCATCGCTATCCCATAGCGAACAATGATTCTCCGGCCCTTTCCGCCGACCGGCTGGAATATACCCTGGGCAACGCCCTTGGGTACGGCTTCGCCGGTCTTGCGGAGCTGCGGGCCTTCTATCGTGACCTCACCGTTGGAACCGACGAACAGGGGAGAGAGGAGCTCTCTTTCCGGACGCCGGAGGTGGCAGCGGATTTTGCCGCTGTGGCGCTGAAAAATTCCCGGGTGTACGTTGCCGATGAGGACCGCTTCGCCATGGAAACGCTGGCAGGGGTTCTGCGCCTTGCGTTGAAACGGGGCGTGCTCTGCCGGGCCGACCTTTGGCGGACGGAGGGAGAGGTTATCGGGAAGCTGGAAAGGGACGCTGTGTGTGGGGCGGCCTGGAGCCGCTTTTGTGCCCTGGATGCCCTGCGGCGCAGCAAAAGCTGCCCGGGGGAGGACGGCTGGCTTTGCATCGACGCAAAAAAGCGCTGGATCGACCCGCTTGTTCTGGGAAAAGGCCGGGTTTCCGCTTGGAATGGGTCCCTCCGCCGGGAGATGGAGGCCTTCCGGGCGCTGGATTTTGATATCTGGCTCAGCGGGGCGGAATAAAGGAATAGAAATATATAAAAAGGATGACAGGATTTCCTGTCATCCTTTTTTATACATCGTAATAAATATAATAGGTCAGTCGATGGAGAGGTTCAGGATCATGTAAACATGGACGATGTGCATTTTCATGGCGGCCCGGGCGCCTTCGGCGTTGCCAGTCTCAATGAGGCGGACAATCTCCCGGTGATCCTGCAGGGAGTAGGTGATGCTTTCATCAAAATGGGTGACGTCATTGTAGATAGACTCGTTGATGATCGGCATCAGGCGGATCATAAACTGGTTGTGGCTGGCGGAGGCAATGGCGTTGTGGAAATCCTGCTCCAGCTTCAGCCGTTCCTGGATGTTGGCCTTTTTGATGGTGATGGCCTCTTCGATCTTCTCGCTCAGCTCCCGGATGTGCTGTTTTTCCTCCTTGGATGCCCGCTTTGCGGCATAGTAAGCCGCCGGAGGCTCCGCCATCATGCGGATCTCCAGAAGATCGCGGTTACTCATGGCAATATGCTCCAGAGGGGAGAGGTCCGTGGAGGTGGAGGCGGTGACGAAGGTGCCCCGGCCCCGCTGAATCTGTACGATCCCGCGGGTACACAGGATGCGGATGGCCTCCCGCAGCGTGACACGGCTGATCCCAAGAGCCTGAGCCAACTCCATTTCGTTGGGCAGCTTGTCGCCGCTTTGAAAGCGTTTTTCCACCAGGATCATGTCCGTGATCTGGCTGGCGGCCTGTTCAGACAGGGAAGAGGTTGAAGCAGACATAATTCCTCCCGATGTATTATGATGAAGACATCATACGACAGATGACATAAAAAAGCAATTCATTTTATTACCAAAAATGCTGTTCCTTTTTTGATATGAAATGTTGCACAAAAAACCAAAATAGAACAGGTGATTTTGACAAAATTGGTGAAGGATATATATTTTGGATTGACATTTTATGGGGGGGCGCATAAAATGATCACAGAAAAAGAAAAGGTAAGACATAAGATGACTGACGGGGAGGCGCCAATCTCCCCGGATTGGTGCGCCTGAAGGGTCCCAAAATCGAAGGAGAGTCCCCATGGAAAAAATGCTGCGTGTCACGTTGATTTCAAACGCGGGGCTGCTGCTGGAATATGACGGCATCACGCTTTTGCTGGACGGCATTTACGGCAGGGAGGGACATCCCTTCAGCAACCTGGCTCCGGAAACCTGGCGGAAGCTGACAGCAGGGGAGCCACCCTTTGAAAAGGTGGACTATCTCCTCTTCTCCCATGCCCATCCCGACCATTTTTCCCCGGAGATGACCATGGAATTTCTCCGCCGCAGAGAGGTGAAGGGTGTGTTCCTGCCCCAGACCCGCTCCGTGGGGGAAAGCGGGCTGGCAGATCTGCTGAAGGAGCGGGGGATTCCCGCTGTGTTCCTTTCGGAACAGACGGACCGCGCGGCCTTCCGTATTGAACCGGAGATTACCGTCCGGGCCTTCAGCACCCTCCATCTGGATAAGAAGTTCCGGCAGGTACATCACTTTTGCTACCTGATCTCCTTCGGGGAAAAGAACATCCTCTTCACGGCGGATGTGGATTACACCACGGAGGACTTTTCCCGCATTCGGCGTTTTCCGCTGCGGGCTGTGTTCGTCAATCCTCTCTTTTTCGGGGAGCTGCGCCGGGGAAGGTTCTTCCACGGCACCCTGGACGCCCCCAGTATCTGCATTTATCACGTTCCTTTTTCACAAGACGACGGGATGCATATGCGTCCGGTCCTGGCCCGGGAAATGGTAGCCTGGCCCCCGGAAAAGACCGCCGTCCTTTGTGACGCATTTCAGCATATAGACCTGTAAGCAAGCGGAAACAGAAACCAATCTTTATTATTATTAAGGAGGCTGGCATGGAAAATTACAACATCGAAATGGCTCAGGGCAACTTGGGACGCATCATCGCACTTCGGCTGACCCCCGGCACGGATGTCCTGCTGGGCCTGCAGGAAGCCTGCAGACGCGCCGGCATCAACAACGGCGTGATTCTCAGCGGTATCGGAAGCCTCAACGGCGTGCAGTTCTGCAACCCCGTGGAGCTGCCCACCAAGGCGGGCTACGGCTATGGCGAGACGCTGCATCTCACCGGCCCCATTGAGCTGACCAGCGCTGCCGGCATCATCTGCCACGATGATGAGGGCAACACCAACCTGCACGTGCACGTGGGACTGAGTGACCGCCACGGTAACGCCCACGGCGGCCACCTGGTGGAAGGCACCAAGGTACTGCTGACTGTGGACGTAGTCATCGCCGAGATCGAGGGCGTGGTGATGGGCCGCAAGTTCAACGAAGAACTGGGCGTCCCCCTGTTTGCCCCCAGACAGGCGGAATAAAAAAGTTATCCCTGATTGTTCAATGATATACACAATATAAGAAAGGCGTGAAAACTTTGGCTAACAAGAAGAAAAACGAGGAGTACTCCAAGGAAATGCTGCTGGGGTTCTACCGCACCATGTGCAGAATCCGCTCCTTCGAGGAACACGCGGCTGAATGCTTCACCAAGGGTATGCTGGCAGGCAACATCCATCTGAGCATTGGCCAGGAGGCCGCCGAGGCCGGCGCGTTTGCAACCATTCAGCCTCAGGATTATTTCACCTCCACCCACCGCGGCCACGGCCATGTCATCGCCCGCGGCGGCGATCCCAAGCTGGCCATGGCAGAGCTGTTCGGCAAAAAGACCGGCTACTGCAAGGGCAAGGGCGGTTCCATGCACATCGCCGACATGAAGAAGATGAACCACCTGGGTGCCAACGGCATTGTGGGCGCCGGCCAGTGCATCTCCGCCGGCTCCGCCCTGGCTTCCAAGATCATGGGCGACAATTCCGTTACCGTCGGCTGCTTCGGCGACGGCTCCACCAATGAGGGTACCTTCCATGAGTCCCTGAACATGGCTGCTGCCTGGAAGCTGCCCATGGTTTGGTTCATCGAGAACAACTGTTACGGCGTTTCCACCGAAATTCACCGCGTCACCAACACCCCCGACCTGGCCACCCGCGCGGCCGCTTATGACGTTCCTTACGCCGTGGTGGACGGTACCGATCCCGTGGCCGTCTATGAGGTCATGACCAAGGCTATGGATCATGCCCGCAGCGGCAAGGGCCCCTACGTGGTTGAGGCCAAGGTCTACCGTTATCAGGGCCACTACTGCGGTGACCCCGCCGTCTATCGTCCCGCTGAGTACATGGAGAACGCCTTGGCCAACGACGGCATCGAGAAGCTGGGCAAGAAGCTGATCGACATGGGCGTCAAGCAGGAGGAGCTGGATGAGATCAAGGCCGCCGCCACCGCTGAGATGGATGAGGCCGTGAAGTTCGCCGACGAGTCCCCCTATCCCGATCCCTCCGAGGTCACCGACGATATGTATACTGCCGATAACGAAAGGTGTGTGGCAAGATGAGCAAGAAGATTACCGTGAGCAAGGCCATTCGTGAGGGCCTGCTGGAAGAGATGCGCCGTGATGACAAGATGTTCATCATGGGCGAGGATATGGCTGTGATGGGCAACGTGTTCGCCGTTACCCAGGGCTTTTTGGATGAATTCGGTCCCCTGCGCGTCATTGATACCCCCATTTCTGAGGAAGGTTTCTGCGGTATGGCAGTGGGCGCAGCCATGCGCGGCATGCATCCTTGCATTGAGTTGATGTACAACGACTTTATCACCGTCTGCGCCGACCCCATTTTCAACCAGGCCGCTAAGCTGAAGTATATGTCCGGCGGCCAGTGCTCCATCCCCATGGTGCTGCGTATGCCCATGGGCTCCGGCCGCCGCAACGCCGGCCAGCACTCCCAGTCCCTGGAAGCCCTGGCCTGCCACTTCCCCGGCTTGAAGGTGGTGGCTCCCTGCTCCGCCGCCGACGCCAAGGGCCTGATTAAGTCCGCCATGCGCGATCCCGATCCCGTGGTGGTGTTCGAGCACAAGCTGCTGTATGCCAAGAAGGAAGAGATCCCCGAGGACGAGGACTATCTGGTCCCCATCGGCAAGGCCAACGTGAAGAGAGAGGGCAAGGACCTGACCATCATCACCTGGAGCCGTGAGGTCAATTTCGCGATGGAAGCCGCTGAGAAGCTGGCTGCCGAGGGCATCGATGTTGAGGTTCTGGACCTGCGTACGCTGGTTCCCATCGACTGGGAAGCCATCAAGGCATCCGTTTCCAAGACCCACAATGTCATCGTTGTGTCCGAGGAAGTCAAGCGCGGCAGCTATGCCGGCGAGATCTCCGCTCAGATCGCCGAGGACCTCTTCGACGAACTGGACGCCCCCGTGGAGCGTGTGTGCGGATTGAACATCGTCTCTCCCTTCAGCCCCGTTCTGGAAGACGAGAACTTCCCCCATCCCGACGATATCGTCAAGGCCGTCAAGCGCGTGCTGAACAAGTGAGGAGGGACAAAACATGGCTTATGAAGTTTTGATGCCCCAGTTGGGCCTGACCATGGAAGAGGGCACCGTCTCTCAGTGGATCAAGCACGAGGGCGATCAGGTAAAGACCGGTGACGTAATCGTGGAGATCACCACCGATAAGCTGACCAACGAGGTAGTCAGCGAGCACGACGGTGTGATGCTGAAGATCGTGGCCCAGGAGGGTGAGGATATCCCCGTCAAGGGCCTGCTTGCCTACATCGGCCAGCCCGGCGAGGCCG
>JAEDEN010000087.1 GCA_016293265.1 Oscillospiraceae bacterium
ACGCCCACGAACATCTCCACAAAGTCGGAGCCGGAGATGGAGAAGAAGGGGACGTTGGCCTCGCCGGCCACAGCCTTGGCCAGCAGGGTCTTGCCGGTGCCCGGAGGGCCCACCAGCAGCGCGCCCTTGGGGAGCTTGGCGCCGATGTCGGTGTACTTCTGGGGATTATGCAGGAAGTCGATGATCTCGGTGAGGGATTCCTTGGCCTCGTCCTGGCCGGCCACGTCCTTGAAGGTGACGCCGGTGGACTTCTCCATATACACCTTGGCGTTGGCCTTGCCCACGCCGCCGATGCCGCCCATGCCGCCCATGCCCTTTTTGGCCATGAAGTTCATCACCAGGGTCAGGCCCAGGATGGCGATGACGAAGGGCAGCATATTCAGGAAGAATATGGTGATGCCGCTCATGGGGGCCTGGTAGTTTTTGTCGATGTCCGTGACGCCGTATTCCTCCAGGAAGGCCACCACGGCATCGTTGCTCTCCACCTGCACGGTGAACAGCTCCAGCTTCACGGGCTTGGCGCCCTCCTTGGGGAGGTACTCCTTCGAGGCCGTGTCGGGGACAAAGACAGCGTATTCGTCCTTTTCCGCGTTGTAGACGAACCGGGTGCCCTCCTTGTCGGTGTAGGTGTAGCCGTCAACGGGGGTGACGATGAGGATGGCCTCCTCGTTGTCAAAGCCCACGGAGGCCACCTGGCCCTCCTTCACCATTTCGCGGTACTGGCCGTACTCCAGATTCACGGAGGAGGCGTGGCGGGTGGCGCCGGACATATAGTCCCCGGCGAAGCTGATGAGGACGGTGAGGAACAGCGCCCAGCTCACCAGGGACAAAATGCCCCGGAGGTTGTTGTTGTTTTTGCCCTGGTTGGGCCGCTTGTTGTTTTTTTGATCCATATATCGGAAGACTCCTTTCTGAGGAATGTTCTTCAAAAGTATTATGGAGTATAACACAAACCCCCAAAACTCACAAGGCGGGAGAAAGGGCTTTTTCATGAAGTTTCTGTAAATTTAGCTTTATTGCGGGAAAGGATTATGGTACAATGATTTTAACTATGGCAAAATCAATTCTCCAAGGAGTTAATCATACGTATGGACGAACAGAAAAAAGACGCCCTGACCGCCGGGGCAGACGGTATCATCGAGGGCCGCAACGCCGTCATCGAGGCCCTGCGGGCGGGGGAGAACATCGACAAGATCTACCTCCAGAAGGGGGAGACCGACAAGACCCTGGGCCATATCGCCTCCAAGGCCCGGGCGGCGGGCATCGTGGTGGTGGACGCGGACAAGCGCAAGCTGGACACCATGAGCCGCACCCATGCCCACCAGGGCGTCATCGCCCTGGCCGCCATGCGGGAGTATGTCAGCGTGGAGGACATCCTGGCCAAGGCCGCCGAAAAGGGGGAGGCGCCCCTCATCGTCGTGTGCGACGAGATCTCCGACCCCCACAACCTGGGGGCCATCATCCGCACCGCCGAGTGCGCCGGAGCCCACGGCGTCATCATCCCCAAGCGCCGCAGCGCGGGGCTGACGGCGGTGGTGGCCAAGACCTCCGCCGGGGCCGTCGCCCACATGAGCGTGGCCCGGGTGGCCAATATCCCCTCCCTGCTGAAGGACCTGAAAAAGCAGGGGGTCTGGGTCTTCGGCACCGCCGCCGGCGGTACCACCAGGCTCTATGACGCGGACCTCCGGGGCGCCGCCGCCATCGTCATCGGCAGCGAGGGGGACGGTATGACCCGCCTGGCCCAGGAAAACTGTGACTTTTTGGTGAGTATCCCCATGCAGGGCAAGCTCAATTCCCTCAACGCCTCCGCCGCCGCGGCCATTTTGCTCTACGAGGCCGTCCGGCAGCGCCTGGGCTGAGGGGAAAGGCGCCCCGCCGGGGCGCGTGGGACGGGGACCCGGCAGCGGGGCCCGCGAGAGAAACAGAAACGCAAGAGGGACTTTCATGGCTTCCAAACAAAAGGACAATCAATATGACGACGCCTTCCTGACGGATGTGCCCGCCGGGGAGGAGGAATTCTCCCTGGAGGAGATCCTGGCGGAATACGGCGGCAGCCGCTCCCAGAAGCTGATGGAGGATGTGGAGCGCACCGTGGAGCCGCCCCCCGCGGAGGAAAAGACGCCGGCGGAAAAGACACCGGAGGAGCCCGACCCGGCGGAGCAGACCCGGGCCCGGGCCCGGGACAAGCTCCTGGCCCAGGCGGTGGACCTGGAAAAGCTGGAGCGGGAGCTGCCCCGTCCGCCCCGGCCCGTCTCCCTGGAGGAGGTGGTGGGCAGCACCGTGGAGGCGGTGATGGAGGAGCGGGAGCCCCTTTTGAAGCCCCGCCGCTCCCTCTTTTCCCGCCGGAAGCTGGAGGATACCGAGCAGCTCCCCACGCCTCCCGAACCGGAGGAGGAGGTGGCCGAGCCCATCGGCCCGGAGATGGAGCTGTCCGAGGCGGCGGCGGACTATAAAAAGAAGTTTCAGAGGCAGAACGGCACGCTGCTGCCTGCCTTTTTCATCGCACTGCTGCCCACGGCGGCCATGATGGCGGAGGCCTACGGCCTGGCCATCCCCTATTGGACGGGGGATACCCGGCTCCAGACCATCGCGTACCTGGTGTGCCTGGCGGCGGTGAGCCTTCTTTGCCGCAAGGTCTTTGTCCGGGGCGTGGAGCGGCTGCTGGAGCGGCGCTGCACCAGCGAGCTGCTGATCTCCGGGGCGGCCCTGGCCGCCATGGGGGACTGCGTGGTGCGGCTGGCCTCCCAGACCCGGGCGGAAGCGGTCCCCTACGCCGCCGTCAGCTGCCTGGCGCTGTTTTTTGCCCAGTGGGGCGGCAGCCGTTCGGACAGGGGCTTTGCCGACGCCTTCCGGGCCGCCGCTATGGACGACGACCCGCCCTATCTCGTCACCGACACGGAAAAGGGGGCCTGCAAACAGCGGGGCAGCGTCCCCGGCTTTTATACCACCGCCATGGGCGCCGACGCGTCCTCCACCGCCCAGGCGGTTCTGCTGCCCCTTGTGGGTATGGCGGCCCTGGTGCTGGCGGGGCTGACCTCCCTGGGCCAGGGGCGGAAGGGTGATTTTCTGCTGCACCTTTCCATCCTCCTCACCGCGGGAGGAACCTTTGCCCTGCCCCTTTGCTGGGGCCTGCCCTGGGGCGGCCTGGCCCGCCACCTGCAAAAGGCGGGCTGCGCCGTGGCCGGCTGGAGCGGCGGGGAGAAGATCAGCCGCCGGGGCTATATGATCGTCACGGACAGCGACCTCTTCCCCCCCGGCGCCGTCCAGCTCAACGGCATGAAGATCTACGCCGAGGAGCGCCGGAAGGTGATCTCCTACGCCGCCAGCATGGCCCGCTCCGCCGACTGCGGCCTCAGCCGGCTGTTCGACGGCCTTTTGCGGGGGGAGATGGGCCGGTATGTGACGGTGGATGATTTCGGCTTTTACGAGGAGGGGGGCTACTCCGGCACCATCCGGGGGGAGTCCGTCCTCATGGGCACCGCCTCCTTTATGCGCAAGATGGGGGTGATCCTCCCCGGGGACATCAATCTCAAGACCGGTGTGTTCCTCTCCGTGGACCGGGAGCTCATCGCCGTGTTCGCCGTGAAGTACAACCCCTCGGAAAATGTGGACTTCGCCCTGCGGATGATGCGCCGCAACCACGTCACCGCCATCCTGGCCTCCCGGGATCCCAATGTGAATCCCACCCTGCTGAAGCGGAAGTTCCACCGGGGGATCCGGGTGGAGTACCCCGGCCTTACGGAACGGGTGGCGCTCAGCGAGGCGGGGAAGGACCGGGACCTGCCCCGGGCCCTCCTCTTCCGGGAGGGACTGCTGCCCTATGCGGAGACGGTGGTGGGCAGCCGCAGGCTCTGCCGGGCGGTGCGGCGGTCCGTGGGGCTGTCCCTGCTGGGCAGCGCCGCCGGGACGCTGCTGACGGCCTATCTGGCCGCCCTGGGGGCCTACGCCCTCATGTCCCCCCTGGCGCTGGAGGCCTTTTTGCTTTTGTGGACTCTGCCGGTCCTTTTGATGAGCGACCTGGCAGGCCGGTATTGATCCAAAACCGCAGACCGCCTGTGGCGGCCTGCGGCTTTTTTTGCCCGGAATGAAAAATTTTTCCCCATTCTCCTTGACAGACTGTGATTACTGCGTATACTGTATATGTACAGTACGAACGGAGGAACTTCCATGGAACTCATCATCCGCAACAATGCCGCCCAACCCATCTACGACCAGATCGCAAGCCAGATCAAAGACCAGATCCTCTCCGGCGCCCTGTCCCCCGGGGATGCACTGCCCTCCATCCGGGCCCTGGCAAAGGATCTGAAGATCTCCGTCATCACCACCAAGCGGGCCTACGACGAGCTGGAGAGCGCCGGCTTTTTGTGCACCGTGGCGGGCAAGGGGTGCTTCGTGGCGGAAAAAAATCTGGATCTGATCCGGGAGCAGCGCCTCCGGGAACTGGAGGGCCACCTCCTGGCCGCCCGGGACCTTGCCCGGGGCTGCGGCGTAAGCCGGAAGGAGCTTGCCGATATGCTTTCCATCCTGATGGAGGAGGAATCTTAAATGAATGCCATTGAATTGTCTCACATTGAAAAAAGCTTCCGCGATTTTGCCATTCGCGATTTGACCTTTGCCGTCCCGGAGGGCACCATCTGCGGCCTGGTGGGGGAAAACGGCGCGGGCAAATCCACCACCATCCGCCTTCTGATGGGCGCCCTGCGGCCCGACAGCGGCACCGCCGCCGTGCTGGGGACGGACACCGCCTCCCCGGAGTTCCGGGAGGTGAAGGAGCAGGTGGGTGTGGTGCTGGAGGACACCTATTTCGCCGGCTGCCTGGACGCGGAGGTCATCGGCCGCCTGATGGCCGGGACCTACCGTGACTGGGACAGCGCCCTGTACCGGAGCTACCTGAAGCGGCTGGAGCTGCCGGAGCGCAAGCGCTTCAAGGAGTATTCCCGCGGAATGCGGATGAAGCTGGGCATCGCCGCCGCATTGAGCCACCGTCCCAAGCTCCTGGTGCTGGATGAGCCCACGGCGGGCCTGGACCCCATCGTGCGGGATGAGGTGGTGGAGCTGTTCCGGGAGTATGCCCTGGAGGAGGGGGGCTCCATCCTCATCTCCTCCCATATCCTCAGCGACCTGGAAAAGCTGTGCGACTATATTGCCTTCCTCCACCAGGGGCGGCTTTTGTTCTGCCGGGAGAAGGACGCGCTGCTGGAGGAGTACGGCGTTTTCGTGGGCACCGCCGGCCAGGCGGACGCCCTGGACGGGGAAGCCGTCATCGGCCGGGAGGCAAACGGCCTGGGAGGGGTGCGGATGCTGGTGCGCCGGGAGCTGGTGCCTTCCGCCTTCCCTCTGGAGAAACCCACGGTGGAGGATGTGATCCTCTTTACGGTGAAAGGAGCGAAACAACAATGAGAGCCCTGTTACAAAAGGACCTGTGCGTCCTCTGGCGGCAGATGAAGGTGTTTTTGCTGCTGGTACTGGTCTTTTCCCTGACGCCCTCCAACTTTCAGGAGGTGTTCGCGGTGGTGTATGTGGCCATGATCCCCTACACCATCTTTGCCCAGGATGAGGCCAGCAAGTGGAACGACCTGGCATCCATGCTGCCCTATTCCACCCGGGATATCGTGGGGAGCAAGTACCTTCTGGGGGGCCTCAGCATCGTCTTGTCCATGGTGTTCAGCACGCTGGCGCGGTGCGTGTGGGCTCTGGCGGCCTCCCGGCCAATGGAACCGGGGATCACCCTCACCGCCGGCTGCGGCGCGGTGCTGATTATGGACCTCTCCCTGCCGCTGCTGTTCCGCTTCGGGGCGGAGAAGGGGAGAATGATGATGGTGCTGATGGTGGCCCTGGTCTGCGGCGGAGCGGGCGCCCTCTCCGGGTTTGTGGAGGAGGGCTTCCGCATGGGAAACGGGCTTCTTCCCCTGGCCGCTGCGGCAGCAGCCGCCACGGTGGTCTCCATTGGCGTTTCCGCCAGGATGTGGGAAAGACGGAAGAATTGAAGAACCGGCGCCTCGCCGCCGCGGTTTCCTGCCGCGGCGGCGTAATCTTTTACGGGTTCGTCAAAATTTTAGCGCTCTTTTTTGCATTACTGCCCAAAATGTGAAAGCTGACGAGAAATTTATTGTATTGCCCGGTGGGATGTTGTATAATTCTTACATTGGCGGCCTTCCGGCCGCCGTGTGAAGCGATCCCGTCCGCCGGCGGACAAAGCCGCCGGCGGGCAGCAATACATAAGGAGTGGAAATCATTATGAGCTATTCTGTACAGAACATCCGTAACGTGTGCCTCCTGGGTCACAGCGGCAGCGGCAAGACTGCGCTGACCGAGAGCCTGCTTTATATGACCGGCGCCATCGACCGCATGGGCCGCGTTGCCGACGGCAACACGGTCTGCGACTATGATCCCGAAGAGGTCAAGCGCCAGATCTCCATCACCACCGCCGTGGCCCCCATTGACTATAAGGGCTGCCGCATCAACGTGCTGGATACCCCGGGCGCCTTCGATTTCACCGGCGAGGTCATCGCCGCCCTCCGGGCCGCCGACGCCGCCATCATCGTCTGCTCCGCCAAGGACGGCATCTCCGTTGGCCTGGAGAAGGCCTGGAAGTATTGCGAGGAGCGGAATATGCCCCGCTTCATCTATATCTCCAAGACCGACGAGGACAACAGCG
>JAEDEN010000088.1 GCA_016293265.1 Oscillospiraceae bacterium
TTGTCGGTCTGATACTCAACGTGAGCGGTGTTGATCGTGATACCACGAGCCTTCTCTTCGGGAGCCTTATCGATGGAAGCGTAGTCCTCGAACTCAGCCTGGCCCTTCATGGCCAGATACTTGGTGATAGCGGCGGTCAGAGTGGTCTTGCCGTGGTCAACATGGCCGATGGTGCCGATGTTAACATGGGGCTTGGTTCTTTCAAATTTCTGCTTAGCCATTTGAAAATTCCTCCTGTTAATGTGTTAATCCTTGTACAGTATCAGACGCTAATACTGTTATTTTACAGTATCTGATTGGGAAAAGCAATCCCTTTTTTATCAGCCCTGCTTGGTGCGGTCTTCCACGATCTTGTCGCGGAGGCTCTTGGGCAGCTCGCAGTAGCTGTTGGGCTCCATGGTGTACTGGCCACGGCCCTGGGTGGCGGAACGCAGGTCGGTGGCATAGCCAAACATATTGGCCAGAGGCACCAGGGCATCCACCTGCTGGGCGCCGGGACGGGCCTCCTGGCCCAGGATCTGGCCGCGGCGGGCGGTCAGGTCGCCGATGACGGTGCCCAGGTAATCGTCGGGAACGATGACGGAGACCTTCATGATGGGCTCCAGCAGCACGGGATCGGCCTTGCGCATAGCTTCCTTGAAAGCCATGGAGCCGGCGATCTTAAATGCCATTTCGGAGGAGTCCACCTCGTGGTAGGAGCCATCGTACAGGGTGACCTTCACGTCCACAACGGGGAAGCCGGCCACAACACCTGCCTGCAGGGCGCCGCGGATACCGGCGTCGACAGCGGGGATGAACTCCTTGGGGATGGAGCCGCCCACAACGGCGTTGATAAACTCGTAACCCTTGCCGGACTCGTTGGGCTCCAGCTTGATCTTGACGTGGCCATACTGGCCGGAACCGCCGCTCTGGCGCTTGTACTTGGTATCCTGGTCCACAGCCTTCTTGACGGTCTCCTTGTAGGCGACCTGGGGAGCGCCCACGTTGGCCTCCACCTTGAACTCGCGGAGCAGACGGTCCACGATGATCTCCAGATGGAGCTCGCCCATGCCGGCGATGATGGTCTGACCCGTCTCTTCGTCGGTGTAGGTCTTGAAGGTGGGGTCCTCCTCGGCCAGCTTGATCAGGCCGATGGTCATCTTCTCCTGGCCGGCCTTGGTCTTGGGCTCGATGGCCACGCGGATAACGGGCTCGGGGAACTCCATGGACTCCAGAATGACGGGAGCCTTTTCATCGCACAGGGTATCGCCGGTGGTGGTCTTCTTCAGACCCACGGCGGCGGCGATATCGCCGGCGTAGACTTCCTCAATGTCCTCGCGGTGGTTGGCGTGCATCTGCAGGATACGGCCCACACGCTCCTTGACGTTCTTGGTGCTGTTCAGCACGGAAGAACCGGTGACCAGGGTGCCGGAGTAGACGCGGAAGAAGCTCAGACGGCCCACATAGGGGTCGGTCATGATCTTGAAGGCCAGGGCGGCGAAGGGGCCGTTGTCGTCGGTATGACGGTCTTCCTCTTCCTCGGTCTTGGGATTGATGCCCTTGATGGGGGGGATATCCAGGGGGGAGGGCATGAAGTCAACGATGTTGTCCAGCAGCTTCTGGACACCCTTGTTTCTGTAAGAGGTGCCGCAGCAGACGGGGACCATCTCGTTGGCGATGGTGGCCTCGCGGATCGCCTTGCGGATCCGGGCGGTGGAGATCTCCTTGCCCTCCAGGTAGTCCTCCATGATGCTCTCGTCGAACATGGAGACGGCGTCCAGGAGCTGCTCGTGATACTCAGCGGCCTGATCTGCCATATCCTCGGGGATGGGCTCCACGCGCATATCCTTGCCCTCGGCATCATAGTAGACGTCGGCCTCCATCTCGATCAGGTCGATGATGCCGCGGAAGCTTTCCTCGGCACCGATGGGGAGCTGGATGGGCACGGCGTTGCACTTGAGGCGGTCATGGATCATGTGCAGGACGTTATAGAAGTCGGCGCCCATGATGTCCATCTTGTTGACGTAGATCATGCGGGGGACCTTATAGTTATCGGCCTGACGCCACACCGTCTCAGACTGGGGCTCCACGCCGCCCTTGGCGCAAAGAACGGTCACAGAGCCGTCCAGCACGCGCAGGGAACGCTGGACCTCAACGGTGAAGTCCACGTGGCCCGGAGTGTCGATGATGTTGATGCGGGTCTTGGGGAACTGGTTCTTGGAACCGGACCAAAAGCAGGTGGTAGCAGCGGAGGTGATGGTGATACCGCGCTCCTGCTCCTGGGCCATCCAGTCCATGGTGGCGGTGCCGTCATGGGTCTCACCGATCTTATAGTTCACGCCGGTGTAGAACAGGATACGCTCGGTGGTCGTCGTCTTGCCTGCATCGATGTGAGCCATAATGCCGATGTTTCTGGTGTTCTCAAGGGATGTTTTTCTCGGCATACTCTTACTCCTAACTTACCAGCGGAAGTGGGCGAACGCCTTGTTGGCCTCGGCGGCCTTGTGCACTTCGTCGCGCTTCTTAACGGCAGCACCCGTGTTGTTGGCGGCGTCCATAATCTCGCCGGCCAGGCGCTCGGCCATGGTACGCTCGCTGCGGGAGCGGGCGTAAGCGGTCAGCCAGCGCAGACCCAGGGTCTGACGGCGGGCAGGACGCACTTCCATAGGCACCTGATAGTTGGCGCCGCCCACACGGCGGGCCTTGACTTCCAGGCTGGGCATGATGTTTTCCATAGCCTGGGTGAACACTTCAACGGGGTCCTTCTCGGTCTTCTCCTTGATCTGGTCGAAGGCCGCGTAGACCACCTTCTGTGCGACGCCCTTCTTGCCGTCCAGCATGACGCTGTTGACCAGCTTGGTCACCAGGACGGAGCCGTATACGGGATCGGGCAGAACTTCTCTCTTGGGAACATTACCTCTTCTGGGCACTATGCTTCCCTCCTTCATAAAAATTATATGATCTCATAGGTACTCGAAAGGTTTCTTGCCTTCCGTGGATGCCTGCCGAAGGGGAGATGCCCAAGCATCTATATTAAACCTATTCGGCAAAGCGTTTTAGGGGAATGTCTTTCAGGTTCTAAGCGGCAAGTCTCAAATTACTTGGACTTGGGACGCTTGGCGCCGTACTTGGAACGGCTCTGCATACGGCCGTTGACGCCCTGGGTATCCAGAGTGCCGCGGATGATGTGGTAACGGACGCCGGGGAGGTCCTTCACACGGCCGCCGCGGATCATGACGACGGAGTGCTCCTGCAGGGAGTGACCCACGCCGGGGATATAAGCGGTGACCTCATAGCCGTTGGTCAGACGCACACGGGCGATCTTACGCAGAGCGGAGTTAGGCTTCTTGGGGGTCGCAGTTCTGACGGCAGTGCAGACACCGCGCTTCTGGGGAGAAGGCAGATCGGTGGTCTTGGTCTTCAGGGTGTTCAGACCAAACTGCAGAGCGGGAGAAGTGGACTTGTAGGTAACCTGTTCTCTTCCTTTACGGACCAGCTGGTTAAAAGTAGGCATTGAATTTCTCCTTTCTTTCATATTTCTGATTGCCGCCGAATCGCGGACAACCTATATTTTTTACGGAATCCCTTTCGGTTATTCCGAAAAAAACCAAATTATAAAACAGCCACCACGGAAGCTCCCACGGTGATGCGGCAGGCATGGCCGAGCTGCGCCATGGTGTGGGCGCCCTCCACGGGAATGCCCAGCGCTTCGCACTGCCGGGCCACAGGGTCGGTGATGGCGGGATCGGCGTCACAGGCGAGATACACCCGCTTCGCCCGGCCTTCCCGGATTGCCTTGCGGGACTGCTTCACGCCGATGACCTTTTCCTGGGAAGCAAGCTCCGTGATCACGGGAAATTCCTCCTGCCATGGTTGGTCCAGGCTGCCGCCTGTTTTTGCTGCGCAGGACAAAATTCGCAGAATAATCCCGCGCATTTTCGGATTATAGCATGGGCGGCCCCAATCGTCAAGTAGTTCCGGGAAAGAGATTTTAAAAAAATCACAAAAATCACTGAAAACAGGGGGAAAACCCGGGACTGTCTCCAGGAAGCGCACAAAAAGGCGCGCCGCGGGGGAATCCGCGGCGCGCCGGCCCTTACTCGGCGGTATAGTTGTCGAAATAGCCCTGGATATAGACGATGGGGGTGCCCTTGTCTCCGGAGCCGGAGGTCAGGTCGCAGAGGGAGCCGATGAGGTCGGTGAGGCGGCGGGGCGTGGTGCCCTCGGAGGCCATCTTGCCCACCAGGTTGCCGTCCTTCTTCTGGATCTCCTCCTTGATGGCCTCCTTCAGCGCCTCGCCGGAGAGATGGGCGAAGTCATTGTCCGCCAGGTACTTGAGCTTCAGCTCGTTGGGGGTACCTTCCAGTCCGGCGGTGTAGGCGGGGCTGACCACCGGGTCCGCCAGCTCCCAGATCTTGCCCACGGGGTCCTTGAAGGCGCCGTCGCCGTAGACCATGACTTCCACGTGCTTGCCGGTGGCCTTCAAAATGCGCCCCTGGATGTCCTCCACCAGGCCCTGGCAGTCCCGGGGGAAGAGCTTGACCTGGTCCTCGGTTGCCTTGTTGGAGCCCAGGAGGCCGTACTTCTCATTGTAGCCGCTGCCGTTGACGGGAGCGGTGAGGATCTCATCCAGGCCATAGACACGCTCCGCGCCGGCGGCCTTCAGCAGCCGCTTGGTCCGGGCCCGGGTGTGGATGTCGCAGCAAAGGACGTCCTTGGTATAGTCCAGGACCGCCCTGGGATCGTTGGCGAAGATGATCTCCACCTCGGCGCCGCTCTCCCGGATAAGCTCCTGGTAATAGGCCACATAGTCCACGCCGGTGAAGGGGTGCTTCTCATAGCCGAAGAGCTCCCGGTACTTTTCCAGGCTCAGCACGTCACGGTAGGGGTCCACCCCCTTCTCGTCCAGGGCGTCCAGGCTCACCAGATGGTTGCCCACCTCGTCGGAGGGATAGCTGAGCATCAAAACCACCTTTTTGGCGCCCTTGGCGATGCCCCGCAGGCAGATGGCAAAGCGGTTGCGGCTGAGGATGGGGAAGATCACGCCGATGGTTCCGCCTCCCAGCTTCGCCTCCACATCCCGGGCGATATCCTCCACCGTTGCGTAGTTGCCCTGGGCCCTGGCCACGATGGCCTCCGTCATGGCCACCACGTCCCGGTCGCGGACGGCAAAGCCATCGTCAGCGGCGGCCTCCAGCACAGAGCGGGTGACGATCTCCGCCAGGTCATCTCCCCGGCGGATGATGGGCGCGCGGACGCCCCGGGAAACAGTACCAACCATACGGCTCATATCAAAATTCTCCTTTATTCCTATATATTAAGTAAATGCAAGTTTTCAGCCGTACCAGCATAACAGGAAAACCGCCGGTTGTAAACTGAAATCCGCAATTTTTATGCCCAGGCCTCCATTTTTCTTTCCAAACCGCACCTTTCACGGTAAAACCGCCGCACTTTCCGGAAGCGCGGCGGTTTCAAAGGAAACGGTTCTCTTACTTGCGGGCCTTGGTCTCCACGTCCTCCCGGATGAGGTCCTCGAAGGCCTGGTAGCTCATGGCGCCCAGGTCCTCGCCGGAGCGGTGACGGACGGAGACGGTCTGGTTCTCCACGTCCCGGTCGCCCACCACCAGCATATAGGGGATCTTCTGGAGCTGGGCCTCCCGGATCTTCTTGCCGATCTTCTCGTTGCGGTAGTCCACCTCCACACGGTAGCCGGCCTTGTCCAGCTTGGCGGAGATCTCACCGGCGTAACCGGCGGCACGGTCGGTGATGGGCAGCACCTTCACCTGGACGGGAGAGAGCCAGGTGGGGAAGGCGCCGGCGAAGTGCTCGGTGATGACGCCGATGAAGCGCTCGATGGAGCCCAGCACCACACGGTGGATCATGACGGGGCGGTGCTTGGCGCCGTCCTCGCCCACATACTCCAGCTCAAAGCGCTCGGGCATCTGCATATCCAGCTGGATGGTGCCGCACTGCCAGGTACGGCCCAGGGAGTCGGCCAGGTGGAAGTCCAGCTTGGGGCCGTAGAAGGCGCCGTCGCCCTCGTTGATGACATAGGTCTTGCCCATGTCCTCGATGGCCTTTTTCAGGGTCTCGGTGGCGAAGTCCCAGGTCTCCTTCTCGCCGATGTGGTCCTCGGGCATGGTGGACACCTCGATCTGATAGGTCAGGCCAAAGACGGAGTACACCTCGTCGAACAGGCGCACCACGTTCTGGATCTCGGACTCCATCTGGTCCCAGGTCATGAAGATGTGTGCGTCGTCCTGGGTAAAGCAGCGCACCCGGAACAGACCGTGGAGGGCGCCGGAGAGCTCATGGCGGTGGACCAGGCCCAGCTCGGCCATCCGCAGGGGCAGGTCGCGGTAGGAGTGGGGCTCGGTCTTGTACACCAGCATACCGCCTGGGCAGTTCATGGGCTTGACGGCGTAGTCCTCCCCGTCGATGACGGTGGTATACATATTATCCTTATAGTGGTCCCAGTGGCCGGAACGGTGCCAGAGCTCCTGGTTCAGGATGATGGGCGTGGAGATCTCCACATAGCCGTACTTCTTGTGAACCTGGCGCCAGTACTCCAGCAGCGTGTTGCGCAGCACCATGCCCTTGGGCAGGAAGAAGGGGAAGCCGGGGCCCTCGT
>JAEDEN010000089.1 GCA_016293265.1 Oscillospiraceae bacterium
AATCCTCAGTCAGGATGTTCACGCTGTGACGGGCATAGGTGCGGTTGGGAGCACCAACGGGCATTCTGTGGGTGTCGTCATAAGCAACGCCCTGAGCCTTGAAGTAGTTGGGGATATCCTGGATGAAGTCACAGCCGGAGACGATGCCCAGGACCTGCTCACCACGGCAGGCGCCCAGAGTGGGAACATCGTTCTCAAGGCAGTAAGCCATCAGGGTGTAGTCGGAGATATCGCGGGTGGCATTGATCTCCTCGCCCTCGTTGGCCTCGGCCTGGGGCTTAGCAAACAGAGAGGGGCTGACGTCCTCACCGCCGGTGAAGAACACGCCGTCGATGCCTTCCATAACAGCCTCAGCGTTGGAATCGTCGAGATCCTTGGCCTTGACCTTGTCAGCATACTCCTGCTTCAGCATGCCGGAAGCCTCGAGATAGGAGTCGAGAATCTTGCCGTTAGCGTCATACTCGACGTAGTCGCTCTTGACCTGGCCCAGCTCAACGGGGATACCGCCGGCAGCGCGAATGACTTCCTTGAAAGCCTCATAGTTCTGAGTGTTGCTCTTCCAGGTAAGACCGATGACGGGCTTGTCAGCGGCGTAAGCGACCAGCTCTTCGAAGAACTGCAGGCAGGTGTCATAGTCGCACTTGGCAGCCTCGGGGTTCTTGTCCCACAGGACGAGGCTGGCATCATTTTCGGGATGGAACTGGACGCCCAGGCAGAAGGTGTTGTCCTGATACTCCAGAGCCTCAACGATCTCAATGCCGTTGACGTTGGTGGAAGCGACCACGGTCAGGCCGGTACCCTCAACGCTGTCAACAGCCTGGTGATGCCAAGAAGAAACGTTCTTCAGCTCGGTGGAGCCAACGATGTTGTACATCCACTTGGAATCCTTCTCGATGACGACGTCATGACGCTCGTAGTCACGGTTGGGAGTTCCGGGAGGCATACGGTGAGCGTGGTTATAAGCAACGCCCTTGGCCTCATAATAGTTGGGGATATCCTGGATGAAGGTGACACCGCAAACGATGCCCATCATCTGCTCACCACGGCAGGCAGCCAGGGTGGGGATGTCCTTATCAATGCAGTAAGCCATGTAGGTGTAGTCGGAGATATCGCGGGTAGCGTTGATGGCCTCGCCCTCGTTATCAACGGCAACGGGAACCTTGAACAGAGAGGGGCTGATATCCTCACCGCCAATGAAGAACACACCGTCGATATCCTTCATGGCCTCGGCAATGTTGGTATCGCCATACTTTCTGGCCTTGATCTCATCGGCATAGGGCTGCTTCAGCTGGCCGGTGGCGTCGATGTACTCGGGGAGGATGTCGTCGTTGGCGTCATAACCGACAGCCTTGCTCATGACCTGATCCAGCTCAACGGGGATACCGCCGGCTTCCTTGACGACAGACTTATAATAAGCATACTCCTCGTCCTGACCGTCATAAGACCAGGTCAGACCGATGAAGGGCTTCTCGGCAACAGCGGCACCGTTGGCCATCATCTGCAGGACAGCCTGCTTGCTGACGGTAGCGGTAGCTTTGTAGGTCAGGCCGTCAGTCAGGCCGGACCAGGCAGCCAGCTCATCATAGTCTCTGGGCCAAGCCTGGAGCTGAGAGGCGGGGATGTCCAGCCAACGCAGCAGGATGGCGGCAGCTTCACGCTGGGTCACCTTCTGGTCGGGATTGAACTTGCCGCCACCAACACCGTTGATGAGGCCCTTTTCATAGGCGAGATTGATGCTTCCCTCATAGGCACTGCCTTCCGCAACGTCAGCAAAAATGCTGGCTTCAGCAGCTGCAGAGGCCTTGCCGCCGATGTAACCGGCATTCTCGATCACCAGATCGACCAGCTCAGCACGGGTGAGGCTGTCGTCCGCCGCCAGAGCAGGCACGGTCAGGCTGAAGAGAAGGACGATCGCCGTCAGCAGGGACAGGGTTTTGCGGATCATGTTTGTCTTCATACCTTCTTTTCTCCTTTCGTGTTTGGAGGCCCGGATATTCCTTCCCAAGCCTCTAACCTGCAAGTATTGTATCACAAAGTTTCACGCCCCGCAAGAAATTACCTTTCGGTAAATCGCCAAAAAAAATTCTTATCCGGCCAGATTTACCAACCGTTCCCCCGATGTTCGGAAATCATTTCATGTTCTTTCAAGGGTTTTATATCTCTTGTTTAAAATGACGAATACGTTCCGTTTACATGCAAAATACCGCCCGGCAGAGATGTTCTCCACCGGGCGGATTGTTCCTTGTCGTGTTTAGCCTTTAACAGTGCCGTCAGCATTGAACACCGGCAGCGGGGCCAGGAACTTGATGTCCTGACGCTTCTGGGCGTCGCCCTCCGCAAGGACGGCGATCTTGCCGGCCACGATGCCGCCGGCCTCCTTCACCAGGGCCTCCATGGCAAGGAGGGAGCCGCCGGTGGAGATCACGTCATCCATAATCAGGATGCGCTTGCCCCGGATCAGCTCTGCATCATCCCGGCCCAGGTACAGCTTCTGCACACCGGCGGTGGTGATGGACTGGTCCTCCACATGGATGGGATCGGGCATATACACCTTGGCGCCCTTACGGGCGATGAAATACTTCTCCGCGCCGCTCTGGCGGGCCATCTCGTGGATGAGGGGGATGCTCTTGGCCTCGGCGGTAAAGATGTAATCATACTCCTCCGCGGGAACCAGCTTCAAAAGCTCCCGGGCGCAGGCAACGGTCAGCTCCGCGTCTCCAAAGCAGATGAAGGCGCCGATGTACAGGTCATCCGTCACCTTGCAGATGGGCAGCTCACGCTTGAGCCCCGCCACTTCCATAGTATAAGTAAGCATGGGATAGCCTCCTTTTAATCAGCCTGAACAGGCAAATCTACTATTTAAATATTATACAAGTTCCGCCGGGAAAGTCAATAAGTCACCTCCCGGGGCCCTTTTACCCTTCGTGTTGATGAAATCATCTTCGGCGATTTGCCAATCGCGTCTATTGAGGGCAGTTCCGCATTATGATATGATGAATTCGATAAACCGGAATTTGAAGGAGAATGTACTATGAAATGTCCATATTGCCAAAAAGAAATGCAGCTGGGCTATATCCCTAATTGGAGCCAGCCTGTGCAGTGGATTCCGGACGGTGAAAGACCATCGGTTTTCTCTTTTTCGATTGCGGAACAGGGAGTTTCCCTGATTAATCAGTTCAAACCGTTAAAAGTGAATGGGTATAAAGCGGAAGCGCATTATTGTTCAAACTGTAAGGTAATTATTGCACCGGCAAAAAACTGATTACGGAATATCAACACAAAAGATAAAAGGGGCCCTCCCGGGGGACGCGGGGCCGGACCTGGGGATCTCCGGCCCCCGGCGCGCAAAAAAAGTCCCCGGCAAAAGCCGGGGACTTTTCAGGCTTGGTAAGAAATCAGGCCAGAGCCAGAGCTTCCTTCACCTTGGAGATGATGTGCTTGCCGATGGCGACAGAGGCGTCCACGGTCTGAGCACCCAGGTGGGGAGTGACGATGAAGTTGTCGCACTCGAAGAGGGGAGAGCCGAAGGTAGCGCCCTCGGTCAGACCGTCGCCGGCGACCTCGTTCTCCATAACGTCGGTGGCATAGCCGCCGATCTTGCCGGCCTTCAGAGCCTCGTACATATCCTTCTCGTTGACGATGCCGCCGCGGGCCATGTTCAGAACAACGGCGTCGTTCTTCATCTTGGCGATGGACTCGGCGTTGAACAGGTTGCGGGTCTCGTCGTTCAGGGGCATATGGATGGTAACGAAGTCAGAAACCTCGCACAGCTCGGCAATGCCCATGGAAGTGGCCTGCTGCTGCTCGAAAACGGCGGCGGGCAGATAGGGGTCATAGGCGACGACCTTCATGCCGAAGACGCGGGCGATCTCACCCACGCGCTGGCCGATGCGGCCAAAGCCCAGCACGCCCAGGGTCTTGCCCTTCAGCTCACGGCCGACGAACTTATACTTATCCCAGTTCTTGTTGACGGTGACGTCGGTGTGGGCAGGGATGGTGTGGCGGCTCATCTCCAGCATCTTGCAGATGGTCAGCTCGGCGACGGCGTTGCCGTTCAGGCCGGGAGCGTTGAAGACCTGGATGCCCTTCTCCTTGGCGGCATCCATGTCGATGTGGTTGAGACCCACGGAGCAAACACCGATGACCTTCAGGTTCTTGGCGGCGTCCAGCACTTCACGGTCGATCTTGGGATCGACGCGCATGATCAGCACATCAACATCAGCGATCTGAGCCTTCAGCTCTTCCTGGCTGGGGGGCAGGGTGGCGCTGGTGGAAACCTCCATGTACTTGCCCAGCTCAACTGCGATCTCGCTGGAAACGGCATCAATGATAAGGCACTTCATAAACAGACTTCCTTCCTTATTTTTCGAATTTGTTTCAAGGATTTATGTTTTGCTCGCTATTACCGTTATTATGACATAGATTTCCTATTCCGAACAGCACATTTTTTGCGAGGGTTGCCACAACCATTTGGCTGTGGTATAATGGTCACAGTTCACAAAAAACGTGACGATTTTTTCACACGGGAGGGCATGGACTTGAATTTTCTTCATTTAAAATATTTTTTAACGGTGGCCGAGGAGCTGAACATCACCCGGGCCGCCGAACGGCTCTACATATCCCAGCAGTCCCTCTCCAACCACATCTCCAACATGGAGCGGGAACTGAATGTGAAGCTCTTCACCCGCTCCCCCAAACTGTCTTTGACCTATGCCGGGGACCAACTGGTGCAGACCGCCACGCAGATCCTGGACCTGCACAGCCAGTTTCTGACCAAGGTGGGGGACATCAACCACAACTACCTGGGTGCCCTGCGGGTGGGCATCTCCCACACCTGCGGCCTGGCCCTGCTGCCGGATATCCTGCCCCTCTTCCGGGAGGAATTTCCCATGGTGGAATTTTCCCTCTTTGAAGGGAACTCCAACCAGTTGGAAGGAGAGCTCTCCCACGGGCGGGTGGATCTCATCATCTGCTTCCAGCCCATCATCCTGGAGGGCGTCAAAACCGTACCCCTGACGGAGCAGCGGCTGATGATGGTGGTTCCCAAGTCCTTCACCCACCAGCTCTTCGGGGATCAGGCCGAGTCTGTCCGCGCCCGCTTCTCCCAGGGGGCGGACATCTCCGCCTTCCAGGAAATGCCCTTCGTTCTCATCAAGCAGGGCAACCGGACCCGGAACATCGTGGACCAGTATTTCAGCCGCTACAACTTCAAGCCCCGGCTGATCCTGGAAACGGAAAACACCGTCACCACCCTTGCCATGGCCCAGGCGGGCATCGGCATCACCATCTGCCCGGAGCTGTTCCTCCGGGCCTTCCCCGTCGCCAGCGACGCCAGGAGCGTCGACTCCTTCCCCCTGACCGATCCTTCCACCTACGGCCGCCTGGTGGCAGGCTACCGGGGGGACCGGTATCTCTCCCACTTTGCCGAACGCTTCATCAGCATGGCCCAGGCCTCCATGCAAAAGGAGTGAGCGCCGCCACCCCCAACGTCCTTATTCCTTTCCCCCCTTTACGGATCGGCTCTTTCCAGCAGCAGGACGCTCTCCACACGGCAGGATACGTCCTGCCTTTGCAATATTTCCATACATTCCTTTTCCGCAACAGGGACATTTTAATACTCCTGACAAAATATGTGCATGTTCCAGATCATGAATCTTTTCACGCTTGTAGTTATTTTTTGAGCGTTCCAAGCCTGCAAAAGAACATCGGAAGCTAAGAGGAAGAAATCCCGGATTATGGCATACAGGCCTGTGAAATTATGCTCCACAGGCCTGTATGTTTTTTTCATAATTTGTTTGTCTCTATAGTTCCTCCCAATTCAATCTCTAACAGTTCTGCTGCCACTTCTGGATTCTTAATGCGCATCAGATTATCCCAAACATCTTCTTTACCCAAAAGATTCATTTCAGCCTATCAGAAACGGCACTGCAAATATTTGAAAAACCCCTTGACTCTCACGTTACGTCAGAGTGTATCCTATGACCATGTTCGGACATGAGAAAACAAAACGGAGGTTTTCATGATGAATATGACAGCGATCCGGTCTGACCGCATTTACCGGAAAATGATGAACGCGGCGCCAGCCGAAAAAGATAACATCTATCGGGACGAGCTGATGAAACCCTTTGCATTCAAATGGTCGTGTGTCGGTATCCCCCTGAGAGCAGAAACGGATGGCGGTTACGATGTGGTATCCGCTGCGGCCATGAGCGGCTACTATGCTCCGGCGCAGATCACAGAGGAACGCCGCGGGGAAATTGATCAAATCAGCAATGAGGCTTTTTGGGCAGACTGCGAAAACAGCATCCTCAATACCCTCTCAGGCTTTGAGCGGCACGGAATCAAGCTGCCGAAGCAGGAGTATGTGTTTACGGTGGTGCTGAGTGATCCGCGCAGTCCCATGACCGTTATGGCAGGCGACTATTGCGGCGATGGCGGGATCCCCAGCTATATCATCGGTTCCATTGTACCCAATGAGCGGTCCCTTTCCCTGCTGCCGGTGGCACTGGCCCACGAAACCAATCACAATGTCCGCTGGCAGTTCATGCAGTGGAGCAGCCAGATCACACTGGCGGATATGATCGTGTC
>JAEDEN010000018.1 GCA_016293265.1 Oscillospiraceae bacterium
GCCGCAGCTGGTCTTGCAGGCGGACTGGCAGGAGGTCTGGCACTCGCCGCAGCCGCCGTTCTTGGCGCTCTCGCACAGGGAACGAGTCTCAAGAGTCTTGATTCTTTCCATGATTCATATCTCCAATCTGTTGATTTGGTTTCCGGCGGTCAGAAGTCCGGCGCGCCGGGCATTGACCGGATTATCGGTAAAAGTTTAGCACAGAATATGGCTAAAGTCAAGGTTTTGCATCCGTTCCCATATAGGTGAATCGCTGATAGGTCCGGCCGTCCCGCTCCACGGTCTCATTCCACATGGCGGCGGGTCGCACCCAGATGCCCCGCTCCCCGTAAAGGGCGCGGTAGACCACCATGGGTTCCAGCGTCTCAGAGTGGGTGGCCACGTACAGGACCTCATATTCCCCGCCTTTGAAATGGCGGTAGCGCCCGGGGCGGATGTTCAGTTGCTCCATATGCTCCTCCTCAGTCGAATTTGCGGCGGCTCATGTTGGAATTGTGGTAGGCGGGGTCAAAGGTAACCTCCCGGCCGAACCACTCCGGCGGGGTGAAGGCCTCCGCTTCCTCCACCGCGGGAAATTCCACCTCCGCCATGACCAGGGGGGCCAGAGGCGGCGCGAAAACGTCCAGTTCGATGGTGTAATCCCCCCAGGGGATGCAGTAACGGGTCTTGGTGATGATGTTTCCGTCCGCCTTGGCCAGGAGATGGCGGTATCCCTCCTGGGTCAGGGGAAGGTTTTCCTCCCGCCGGGCCATCATGCCGCCGCCCTTATAGGTGAGGGTGAAGTTCTCACCGCTGCGGCGGACGCGCACCACCGGAGCGGTGCAAAGATAGCCCTGCTCAATGAGGCGGTGGGGAAACCGCTCCAGGTCTTCCGGAATGCTTTTCAGCAGAAACTTGCGTTCGATCTCCATTACTTCCTCCTTAAACAGGGGCGTCCTGGGCAGCTTCCCGCTTCAGCAGGCGGATCATCCGCCAATAGACCACCACCACAAAGGCGATGAAGAGCACACTTGCCTTGGCCGTCCCGATCATGGCGCAGGCGTCATAAAACCCATGGAGCAGCACCGCAGAAAAATAGGCCATCATCAAGTCGCTCCTTGCAGCGGCATGGTTTCCCCGGTTCTCCCGCAGCTTGGCCCGGCCGTAAAAGACCCCCATGTACACCGCAAAGGCCATATGTCCGGGGATGGAGAGCAGCGCCCGGGGCAGCGCCACGGAAAGGCCGTAGGTAAAGACATACTGGATGTTCTCAAAGGCGGCAAAGCCCAAAGAGACAAACACCGCGTAAACGATGGCGTCGAAACGGTAATTGAACTGATAGTCGTACCAGGTGCGGCGCTTGAGGAAGAACAGCTTCATCCCCTCCTCCGCTCCAGCCACTACCACAAACGCCAGCAAAACGGTGTGGAGAAAGGTACCGGGGGTGCAGAGGCGGTCCAGCAGGAGCTGGCCCAGGGTCTCCAGCACGATGGCGCAAAGGGCCGCCAGGACTCCTTTCCAAAGCAGGGACATCAGCAGCCCGACGGGCTCCCGCTCCACCCGGTCCTGCCGGTAAACATAGTATAGCAGAAAGGCCGCAGGCAGCACCGCCGCCAGGACATAAAGCGCCGGGACCCACAGCAGGGGCTTCATAAAAATATACATCTGCTCTCCCTTCTCCGTGTCGGTTTCTGGATGATACATTATAGCACAGGGGGCCGTGGTGGGCAAGGTGGGATGTTCCCATTTGCTTTCCCCCGTTTATGTATATAAATATGTAAAAAAGTCAGAGCAAGCGTCATGCCGCTTGCTCCGACGTGTACCAATGCGATAAATATACTATCTTGTGAAAAGCCGCATCCAAAACCAAATCGAAGCACGGCGGGTCCGATTTGGAAAGAAGGAGCAAGGGAGCGGGCGGATGACGCTCTTTCCTTCCGCAGAAATAAAAGAGCGCCGGAGCAAAGCGGACTTTGCTCCGGCGTGGAGCTGGTGGGGTGACTCGAACACCTGACCTGCTGATTACGAATCAGCTGCTCTACCGACTGAGCTACACCAGCATTTTTGGGGGGGTATATACTTAGAACAGTTGCAATCATAGCATATTTTTTCCCCAGCGTCAACACCCATTCTTCCAAAAACCAGACAGGCAAATTTCGGGATGAATATTACATTTTGTATTATTGCAAGACACCTTTCATTTTGAAAAAAAGTATTTTGTCGCCTCTTCATTTTTTTAGCGCGCGTCAAGAGGGAACGGTCGAAAAATCTCTCTGTTATTTGCACGGAATTTTTTCAAAATTTCGTGAATTTTTTTCTTTCTCACGAACACCCCCCTTTTTTCTCCAGTTTTTAACATTAACATAATGATTTTGATAGTTTTCTTCTACAAGGAGTTATCCACATTTTCCACATGGTTTTCAACATTCAATTTTCCATTTGTTTTCAACGGTTTTCTCTGAAAATTCCATTTACTCCCATTCCGTGAAGTGGAATTCCAAAACTCTGAAATCCCGCTTTTTAATTTACATAAGATTAAGATAATACCTATCCTGTCAGTCTTTCATACGTCTTTTTGCTTTTTTGCCGTAGTCAAAATCCCTTCTTTCACGAAAAGAAAGTTCCCTGCCTTTACACCCGGTGCAGCTTCCCGCAAATATCCATTTTCCATGCATTTTTCCTGCTGTCTCATTTCCGGCGATGGCAAAAAAAGAAGCCCCGGAGATATCTCCAGGGCTTCTTTTGATACATTTGTTATATCAATCTGTAATATCCCGGGTGGCGTAAGCGTTGAGGTCCATGGCAGCAGTGTGGCCGGCCAGGTACTCATAATACCCCTGGGCACCAATCATGGCGCCGTTGTCTCCACAGAGGCGCAGAGGAGGCAGGTACAGTCGATAACCCGCCCTGGCGCACTGGCGCTCCAGATCGCCCCGGATGATGGAGTTGGCCGCCACGCCGCCAGCGGCGACAATCACCTTCCTTCCGGTCTGCTGCGCCGCCAACATGGCCCGGGGCACCAGCGTATCGCTGACGGCCTGGGTAAAGTCCCGGGCAAGAGCGGGAGCATCCAGCTCCTGACCCACCTGCTTTGCGTGATGGGCCAGATTCACCACCGCCGTCTTGAGGCCGGAAAAGCTCATATCCAGCGGCGCGCCATCCACCTTGGAGTTCGGAAGCTGATAGACACCGCCCCGGGATCTTTGAGCCAGCTCGTCCATAGGCTTGCCGCCGGGGTAAGAAAGGCCCAGGACCCGGGCGGCTTTGTCAAAGCACTCCCCCGCCGCGTCATCCCGGGTCGCTCCCAGGATCTCCATGTCCGTATAATCCCGGACATCCACGATGAGCGTATTGCCTCCGGAGATGGCCAGGGCCAGGAAGGGAGGCTCCAGCTCCGGGAAGGCCAGGTAGTTGGCGGCGATATGCCCCCGGATGTGGTGGACGGGGATGAGGGGGACCTGCAGGGCATAGGCCACGGACTTGGCAAAGCTCAGGCCCACCAGTACCGCCCCGATGAGGCCGGGGGCGTAGGTCACGGCCACGGCGTCGATCTCCTGGCGGGTGCAGTTTGCGTCTTTCAAGGCCTTTTCCGTCAGGGCCGCGATGGCCTCCACATGCTTGCGGGAGGCGATCTCCGGCACCACGCCGCCGTAAACGGCATGGATATCCACCTGGGAGGCGATGGCATCGGAGAGGATCGTCCTCCCGTCCTCCACCACCGCCACAGCAGTCTCGTCACAGGAGGATTCAAAGGCAAGGATCTTCATTGGCTCACTTCTCTTTCTCTCACTCATCCCAGGGAGTCTGCGCCGTCACCGGTGCCGAAGGGTCCCGGGGAATCTTCACATAGCGGGCATATTTTTCCGGGGAAAACCGGTTTTGATAAATAAAACGGTGCTGTTCCATCAAAGCATCATCGGAAAGTGCTTCTTCCGCCCAGTACAGCGTCTTATAGTGGGCGCCGAACATCTCTGTGTCGTAGCCCGCCAGTCTGGCGTCGTTGCGGTGATAAAAGCCCAGGCGCCGCTCCGCCATGACGGGGTCGGGGGCATGGATGGGGGCTTCGCTCTCCGCCAGGATCACGGTGCCCGGCTCCTTTTCCAGCATCTTGGTCAGAATGAGGGCACCGATGCCTCCGTTGCGCCGGCGGGGAGAGACGCAAAGATAATCCAGCAGTGCCCAGCCGGGATGGCCCAGCCATAAAAAGCACTCCCCCACGATCTCATCGCCGTCAAACAGGCACCAGGGATGATACCATCCCTCCTCCCACATCTCCTGAATGGCCCGGAGGGGCTTTAATTCCGCGGGGGGAAAGGAGGGCTTCAGGTCAGCTCCGTAAATCGCTTGAAGCTGTGTAAGACTCGGTTGACGCAGTTCCATCGGTAAACTCCCTTGTCATGATGATGGCATCCTCCCTGGGATGCTCATAGTAATTTTTCCGCCGGCCCATGCTGCGGAAACCCCGGCTCCCGTAGAGGGCGATGGCGTCGTAATTGGAGGCGCGGACCTCCAGCGTCAGGAAACTGAGGTGGTTGGCTTGGGCAAAGTCCAAAAAGACCTGCAGCAGCTTTCCCGCCACTCCCTGGCGGCGGCAGTCCGGCCGGACGGCGATGTTGGTAATATATCCCTCATCCAGGATCACCTGCACGCCGGCGTAGCCCGCCACACGGCCGTTATCGTCCAGGGCCACCAGGAAGGCGGAGAGCATATTGTCCAGCTCCTCGGCCAGCATATTGCGGGACCAGGGGGTGGAAAAGCAGATGCGCTCCAGCTCCGCCACCTCGTCCAGATGGTCGCTGTTCATGGGAACGATGCGAACATGCATCCTTGTATCCATAGCGATGTTCCTTTCCATAGTATCATTTCCGGCCCGCGTCCTCAATCCGCCGGCCAGATTCCTCATAAGGCAGCGAAACGCTGCCGTTTTTCGCCATTTCCCGGCTTTCCTTCCGCCTCCCGGCGGTAAAGTACGATGCCGCATGGGATGATGGCTCCCCTGTCCTTTTATGTCATCCCTTGGCCTCCAGCCAGTTCTTTCCCCAATGGGCCTCCGCCGTCAGGGGCACGGAGAGGGCGACCACCTGCTCCATCTCCTCCTCCAAAAGGCGGGCCACGGTGCCGGCCTCCGCCTCCGGGCATTCCACAACGAGCTCATCGTGGACCTGCAGCACCAGGCGGGCCCCCAGGCCCTCTGCTTTCAGCCGCTTCCATACCGCCACCATGGCCAGCTTCATCACGTCTGCGGCCGTACCCTGAATGGGCATATTCAGCGCTACCCGCTCTCCGAAGGAGCGGAGGTTGAATTTGAAGGACTTCAGCTCCGGCAGGTCCCTGCGGCGGTGGAAGATGGTCTCCACGTACCCTTTCTCCTTTGCCTGCTCCACCACAGCGGACATATAGGCCCGCACACCGGGGAAGGTATTGAAATAGGCCTCCATATAGGCCTTGGCCTCGGCAACGGAAACGCCGATATCCTGGGAGAGGGAAAATGCGGAGATGCCGTAGACGATGCCAAAGTTCACCGCCTTGGCGCTGCGGCGCATTTCAGGGGTGACCTCCTCCACCGGCACATGGAATACCTGGGCAGCGGTGGCGGTGTGGATATCCTGTCCAGAGACAAAGGCAGAGCGCATGGCCTCATCCCCGGCGATGTGGGCCAGGAGGCGCAATTCGATCTGGGAATAGTCGGCGTCCACCAGGACGCAGCCCTCATCCGGCACAAACATCCGCCGGATCTCGCTGCCAAGATCGGTGCGGGTGGGGATGTTCTGGAGGTTCGGCTCCGTGGAGGACAGGCGTCCGGTGGCGGTAACGGTCATCTGAAAGCTGGTACGCACCCGGCCGTCGGGGTCGATGGCCTTCAGGAGGCCGTCGGCATAGGTGGATTTCAGCTTGGCGTACTGGCGGTATTCCAGAACGGCCGCCACGATGGGAGCCTCATAGCGGAGGCCCTCCAGGACATCTGCGTTGGTGGACCAGCCGGTCTTGGTCTTTTTTCCGTGGGGCAGGCCCAGCTTCTCAAAAAGAATCTGGCCCAACTGCTTGGGGGAATTGATATTGAAGGTCTCCCCCGCCATATCATAGATTTGCTTTTCCATGTGGGAGATCCGCTGGGAAAGGGCGCTGCCAAAGGCGGAAAGTGCCCCGGCGTCCACCCGGCAGCCGGTGCGCTCCATCTCCGCCAGAACACGGCAAAGGGGCAGCTCCGCCGTTTCATATAGCTCCCACATCCCCTGTCCGCGGAGCTTTTCGCCAAGAGTACCGTACAGCGCATCCACCGCCGCAGTGTGGCGGGCAAGGCTCTCCTCCGCCGCCGCGCCGTCTCCCAGAAGGGAAAAGGCGTCCGCATCAAGATACACCGGCTTCGGCAGCTCCTCATTATAATAAGATACAAACAGGCGGGAGAGGTCATAACTGCCCGCCGTGGCGTCCAGAAGATAGGCGGCAAGGGCGGTATCGAAGCAAAAGCCCTCCGCCGGAAGCCCGGCGTCCAGGGCCAGGCGCATCAGGTCCTTTACGTTGTGGGAGACCTTTTTCACATCCGCCGAAAAGACCGCCTTCAAAAGGGCGTTCCAGTCCCCCTGATAACACTCAAAGAGGAAGGTGGACACCGTCAGGCCCTCCCCGGTGCGGCAGGCCACCGCAAGGGCATGGAACTCCATGGCCGTCAGGAGGGAAACATGGTCCGCCTCCCGCCAAAGGGTCAGAAGGGCCTCTGCCTCCCCCGCCGTCTCCACCCGGTTCACCCGTACCGCCTGCTTTTGCCCGGCGGGTGCGGCGGCCTCCGCTGCCGGGGCCAGTCCGAATTTCTCAATGAGCCGTGTGAATTCCAGCCGGAGGAACAGGGGATAGGCCCCCTCGCCGGGCGCCCTGACGCGGTTTTGTTCCGGGTCAAACTCCAGGGGTGCGTCGGTGACAATGGTGGCCAGCCAATAGGAATGCCGGGCGCTCTCCTCCCCCTCCGCCAGTTTGCGGAGGGCGGCGGGCTTGGCCTCCACATCCGGCATCTTTTCGTACAGCGCACCGATGCTCTCATACTGCTGTACCAGGGCCATGGCGGTCTTCTCGCCGATGCCGGGGACACCGGGGATATTGTCGGAGGAATCTCCCATAAGAGCCTTGAGGTCGATCATATGGATGGGATCGAAGCCGTACTCCTCCCGGAAGGCCGCCTCTGTCATGTCCTTGGTGGTGGTTTTGCCCATGCGGGTGGAGACCAGCTTCACCTTGGTGCGTCCGGTGATGAGCTGGAGGGAATCCTTGTCGCCAGTGACCACCACACAGTCCCAATCCGCCGCCTCACACCGGCGGGAGATGGTGCCGATGAGGTCGTCCGCCTCCCAGCCCGCCAACTCATAGCGGGGGATGTTCAGGGCGTCCAGCACCTCCTTTAAAACCGGCACCTGCATCCGCAGCTCCTCCGGCATTGGCTTGCGGGTGGCCTTGTAGGCCGCGTCCGCCGTGTGGCGGAAGGTGGGGGCATGGACATCGAAGGTGACGCACACCGCGTCAGGCTGCTCCTCCTCCTTCAGCCGCAGGAGAGTAGTGAGAAAGCCGAAAACGGCGTTGGTGCAAAGTCCATCCCGGGTGGTAAGGGGACGGATGCCGTAATAGGCGCGGTTGATGATGCTGTTGCCGTCGATGACCATGAGTTTCATATGATGACCTCCCGGGCAGATTCCATAGATTTAAATAGTATACCCCATCCGCCGCATTTTCGCAACGGATGGGGGACTTTATTTCCGGTAGGGGACAGGATCGTCCGTCAGCCCCAGCAGATAGTCCACGCTGGTGCCGTAGAACCGGGCCAGGGCGATCAGCGACGCGCTGGGGATGTCCAGCGTGCCGCTCTCGTAGCGGGAATAGGTGGTCTGGGACACATGCAGAACCTCCGCTACCGCCGTCTGGTTCAGATCACGGTCCTCCCGCAGGTTCCGCAGCCTCTGATACATGGCGCTCCCTCCCTTTCCCCGAAGCCGTTCCGGCAGGCTTCTGATTCCTTTATTTTAGGATATGCAAAAATCGCATATTGCATTTTATGCGATAATCGCATAAAATAGAGAAAATCAGGGAAGGAGAGGTCCACATGAACGAAAAAGAAACACCGCCGCAGCGCATCTGGGTAAACACAAAGCAGCGCATCGTCTCCTTCCATCCCGTGGAGGGCTTCACGCTGCTGGAATTTCACGACAAGGCCCTGTTTTTCCGCTGCATCGACGAGTATACCCGGCAGCGCTACCGCTACCAATAAAAATTTTTCCTTTTTCCATAGACAAACCGCCGCTTTTAGCGTATACTTTTCCTAACAGGTTATAATTACCCTTTATGCCTTTCATTATGAAATTTAATATCGGGAGGAAAGCCTATGTCGGAGAGCTACGCTGGCAAGATCAATCGGAAGCTGCTGAAAAAGCGGCGCATCATCAATGCGGCCGCGGGCCGGGAAAAGGCGGATCTGGTTTTGAAAAACGCCGCCTATGTAAATGTTTTCTCCAACGAGATCTGCCATGGTGACATCGCCGTGGCGGAAGGGCTGATCGTTGGCATGGGCACATACTCCGGCGAGACAGAGGTGGACATGGCGGGTAAGATCGTTCTCCCCGGCTTCCTGGACGCCCACATCCACCTGGAAAGTTCTCTGGTCAATCCCACAGAGTTCGTCAAGGCCGTCCTGCCCCACGGCACCACCACCGTCATCACCGATCCCCACGAGATCGCCAACGTCATGGGCAGCGACGGCATCGAATATATGCTGCAGGCCACGGAGGGCCTGCCTGTGGACGTACGGTTCATGCTGCCCTCCTGCGTGCCGGCAACACCTCTGGATGAATCCGGCGCCACTCTGGATTACCGTGCCATCGACTCCTTCTACGACCATCCCCGGGTCCAGGGCCTGGCGGAGATGATGAACTTTGTGGGCATCATCGCAGGGGACGACCAGCCGGTGGAGAAGATCGTGGCTGCCCAGGCCCACCACAAGAAGATCGACGGCCACGCCCCCGACCTGGTGGGCAACGACCTCAACGCCTACATCGCCGCCGGCGTCTATTCCGACCACGAATGCCACGACCTGAAGGACGCCATCGCCAAGCTGGAGCGGGGACAGTTCATTATGATCCGGGAGGGCACCGCCGCCCGGAACCTGGAGGCGCTGGTGCCCCTGCTGTGCGACAAATACTCCGAGCGGTGCATGTTCTGCACCGACGACAAGCACCCCAGCGACCTTCTGGAAAAGGGCCACATCGACTATATCATGAAAAAAGCCATCGCCCTGGGGGCGGACCCCATCACCACAGTGAAGGTGGCCTGCCACAACGCCGCCCGGTACTTCCTGCTGAATAACCGGGGGGCCATCGCGCCGGGATACCTGGCTGATTTCGTGGTCATTGACAGCTTTGAGCACTTCCACATCGAAAAGGTCTACAAAAGGGGCAAGTTGATGGTGGAGGAGGGCATCCTCGCGGACTTCCCCGCCCCCAAGGTGGAGCCCTATCTGACGGAGCGTGCCCACAGCACCTTCCACCTCCCCATCCTCACCGCCGAAGATTTTACGGAAAGCCGTCCCAGAGGCGTACTGGGCATGGTGATGGGGGAGATCACCACCACCGACGCGGGTTACGCCGACCACATCGACGTGGAAAACGATATTTTGAAGATCGCCGTGGTGGAGCGCCATAAGAACACCCGCCACATCGGCATCGGCTACATCAAGGGCTACGGCCTGCGGTCCGGCGCCGTGGCCACCTCCATCTCCCACGACTCCCACAACATCATCGTGGTGGGGGCAAGCGAGGCCGATATGGCCCAGGCGGTGAACCGCATCGCAGAGCTGGACGGCGGCATCGTGGTGTGGAACGAGGGGAAATCTCTGGCGGAGGTACCCCTGGCCATCGCCGGAATTATGAGCGACGAGCCGCTGGTCACGGTAAACGCGAAGCTGGAAGGGGCCAAGGAAGAGGCCTTCCGCCTGGGCGTCTCCCGGGGAGTAGACCCCTTCATGACGCTGAGCTTCATGGCCCTGCCGGTGATCCCCACCCTGCGGGTCACCACCCGCGGCGTGTTCGACGTCATCAGCCAGAGCTACGTGTAAGAAAGAGGCGTACGCCGGATTTTCCCGGCGCACGCCATTTCTTTTTCCTTCAGCGGCCGGGCCGCCTTTGCGGTTCCCGGGGGCTTTTGTCACTTTTTTGTAACGCTCCCCGAGGAAGGCTGTGCTATGATAAGTCAAACAAACCGAAGGAGGTCCGGTATGAGACTCTGGTTTAAACAGCGCTTTTTCTCCTGGTTCGACAGCTACGATATCTATAATGAGGACGGCAGTGTTGCCTACACCGTGGAGGGCCAGCTATCCTGGGGACACTGCCTCCACATCCTGGACTCCTATGGAAACCACATCGCCACGGTGCAGGAGAAGGTACTCACCCTTCTGCCCAAATTTGAACTGTACATCGGAGATGAATACATAGGCTGCATCCAGAAGGAATTCAGCTTCTTCCTTCCCCGTTACAACATCGACTGCAAGGGCTGGCAGGTGGAAGGCAGCTTCATGGAATGGGACTACACGGTAAAGACCGGCTGCGGCTGTCTGGTCGCCAACATCAGCAAGGAGCTTTTCAACTGGACGGACACCTATACCATCGACGTTGCGGACAGCCGGGACGCCCTGTGCGCCCTGATGCTGGTGCTGGCCATCGACGCGGAGAAATGCTCCCGGAATTAAAATGCTCCCCCTCCTGTCATTCCAAAAAAGGGCAGGCACACCAGTGCCTGCCTTTTTACGCCCTTTCCGGCAGCCTTACGGGGCTTCTTCTCCCCCCGCTGTCTCCGCCGCAAATTCATCTTTGGCCTGCTGCAGGATTTTCCGCTCCGCCTTGGTGGTAAGCTGGGAAGCATCAAACCGGGCAAACAGATCGGGACGGCGGCTCATGGTCCGCTTATAGCTCTCCTTTTTCCGCCAGGCGGCCACCTTGGCATGGTCGCCGGAGCGCAAAATCTCCGGCACCTCCCGCTCATGCCAAACGGCGGGACGGGAGTACTGGGGGTACTCCAAAAGGCCGTTCCAGTGGGACTCCTCCTCAAAGCACTCCGCATCGGGAAGGACGCCGGGCACCATACGGCACACCGCGTCCGCCACCGCCATGGCGGGGATCTCGCCGCCGGTGAGGACAAAGTCCCCCATGCTGATCTCCTCGTCCACACACTCGTCGATGAAGCGCTGGTCAATGCCCTCGTAATGGCCGCAGACCAGGATCAGGTGGTCATAGCGCTCCTTCAGCTCCCGGGCAACGTTCTGGTCAAAGGTGCGTCCGCAGGGGGACATGAAAATGGTGCGGCCGGAACCGTAAGTCTCCACGATATGAGCCCAGCAGCGGTAGAGGGGATCCGCCTGCATCACGGCGCCCCGGCCGCCGCCGTAGGGGTAGTCATCCACTTGCATCTGCTTGTTGGTGGTGTAATCCCGGATCTGGTGGGAACGGATGGCGATGTAGCCCCGCTCCTGTGCCCGGCCCAGAATGCTCACATGGAGCATGGCGTCCACGGAGTCGGGAAAGAGGGTCATGATGTCAATGTTCATCGGTGGCCATCCCCTCCCATACACGGACTTCCATGCGGTTTGCCTCCAGGTCTACAGAGAGGATGAAGGCATCCTTCACCGCGGGGATCAGGTATTCCCGCTCTCCCTTCACCGTATAGACCTTGCTGGCGGGATAGCTGTCCACCGCCGTGATCTCCCCCAGCAGCTTTCCGCTCTCCCCGTCATAGACCTCCATGCCCAGCAGTTCGTCGTCAAAGCACTCCCCCTCAGGCAAATGGGCGTCCTCCCGGCGGATATAAAGCACCTTATCCTTATAGGCAAGGGCGCCGTTCATATCCTCCACACCGGGGAACTTCATAAGCACAAGGCTCTTGTGGACGTGGTTGGCGGTGGGGGTAACGGGCTTGCCGTCAATATAAAAGGTCTTAAACTTCGTCAAAAAGGCGGGGTCACCGTCCCTGGGCTGCACCCGCACCTCTCCGCGGATGCCGTGGGCATTGACGACGCGTCCGACCTTGATGGTTTCCAGTTTCATAAAGGCTCTCCTCCGGTAAAAACTTCTCTCCCGCATAGTATATCCTGTTTCCCGCCCCGGTGCAAGTGGTTTGCATTTGAGGGCGGATGTGATAGAATGGAAGCAAAAGCAGGAAAAGGAGGAGGACCGCCAGGACGCCCTCATCCGCCTGGGCCTCATGGGCATCCTGTGATGCGCCGGGGCGGTACTGCAGCTTTTCGGCGGCTCGCTGGGAGGCATTCTTTTGTGGGCGGCCCTGGGCATCTTCTCCACGGGCATAGGCCAGGCCCTGGATCTTCCGGAAAAACTGCAATAAAAAGGAAGCGGTGCAAGGCACCGCTTCCTTTTTTAATCCACAATATCGACAGAAACCTTCACGCCGGTGCGCTGGGCATAGGAGCGGATGACCGTCCGGATCTCCTTGGCGATGCGGCCCTGGCGGCCGATGACCTTGCCCATGTCGTCGGGGGCGACGCGCAGCTCCAACGTCAGCTCCTGATCGCCCTGGATCTCCGTGACAGTGACAGAGTCAGGGTCGTCTACAAGGTTTCTGGCGATGTAGAGCAGCAAGTCCTTCATGACCGGTCCTCCCGATTAGAGGACTTCCACTTTTTTCAGCAGAGCTCTGACCGTGTCGGTGGGTTGGGCGCCGGACTTGATCCAGGCCTGGGCGCGCTCGGCGTCGATCTTCACCTCAGCGGGAGAGACGCAGGGATTGTAAGTGCCGATCTCCTCGATGAAACGGCCGTCACGGGGGAAACGGGAGTCGGCGACAACAACGCGATAGAAAGGAGCCTTCTTGGCGCCCATGCGGCGCAGTCTGATCTTAACCATGATTTTGTACCTCCAAAAATTCAAAAAAGTTTTGTTGATCTATTTATAAATGCCTTGCACTTATATCTGACGTTCACTTCCGCCTCTTACGGCCAAAGCCGTGCATCCGCCCGGGCATTCCCCGGCCCTTGGTCACCTGCCGGGTCAACTGCTGCATCATATCGAACTGCTTCAAAAGGCGGTTCACATCCGAAACCTGGAGCCCGCAGCCGGCGGCGATGCGCTTTTTGCGGCTGGCATTGAGGATCTGGGGATTTTCCCGCTCCTGAGGCGTCATGGAGAGGATGATGGCCTCGGTGTGGGAGAGGGCTTTTTCGTCGATGGTGGCCCCCTGGAGCTGGCGGCCCAGGTTGCCGGGCATCATACCGGCGATCTGGCTGAGGTCACCCATGCCCCGGAGCTGCTGAATCTGCTCGTAATAATCCTGAAGGGTGAGGCGGTTTTTCCGAAGCTTCTCCTCCAGCTTGGCCGCCTGCTTTTCATCGTAGGTGGCCTGGGCCTTCTCAATGAAGGAGAGCATATCGCCCATGCCCAAGATCCGGGATGCCATGCGGTCGGGATGGAAGGGCTCGATCATGTCCAGCTTCTCGCCCATACCCACGAACTTGATGGGCTTTCCGGTGGAGGCGCGGATGGAAAGTGCCGCGCCGCCGCGGGCGTCGCCGTCCAGCTTGGTGAGGATCACGCCGTCAATGCCCAGGGCCTCGTCAAAGGCGGAGGCGGCATTCACCGCGTCCTGGCCAGTCATGGCATCCACCACCAGCAAGATCTCATTGGGACGGACGGTGGCCTTCATCCGCTTGAGCTCGTCCATGAGGGTCTCATCCACATGAAGCCGGCCGGCGGTATCCAAAAAGACCATGTCGTTGCCATAGTCCCGGGCGTGGCGGATGGCAGCCTCGGCGATCTTCACCGGGTCGCCCTGGCCCTGTTCGAATACAGGCAGGTCCAGTTGGGATCCCACCACCTTCAATTGCTCGATGGCAGCGGGGCGGTACACGTCGCAGGCGGCCAGGAGGGGCCGCTTGGTGTACTGGCGGCGCATGAGGCCCGCCAGCTTTGCGGTGGTGGTGGTCTTACCGGCGCCCTGCAAGCCCACCATCATCACAACGGTAGGGCCGTTGTTGGCCATGGCAAGCTTGGAGCTGGTACCACCCATGAGCTTTGTCAGCTCATCGTTGACGATCTTGATGACCTGCTGGGCGGGAGTAAGGCTGTCCAGCACATCGGTGCCCACGGAACGCTCCGTGACGGTGGCCACGAATTCCTTGACCACCTTGTAGCTGACATCAGCCTCCAGCAGGGCCAGGCGCACCTCTCGCATGGCCTCCTTTACGTCGGCTTCCGTCAGGCGGCCCTTGCCCCGCAGGCGCTTGAACGTTGCATTCAGTTTTTCGCTCAGTCCTTCAAATGCCATAACTCAATCCTTCAGAGCGGCCACTTCCGTTTGGATCAGATCCACCAGCTCCGTGAGCCGGGGATCCTCATAGCGGCGGTAATTAATGGTTTTTGCCTCAGCGGCGGCCGCCTCAATGGCGTCCAGGTGGGGACGCTGTGATTCGAAGCGGCGGATAATGCCGGTCTTGTCCTCGATCTCCTGCATGGCGGCTTCCGCCCGGACGATTACGTCCCGGACACCCTGGCGGGAGATACCGGCGTTTTCCGCAATCTCGGCAAGGGAAAGGTCCTCATTATAGTAAAGGTCAAAGAACTCCTTCTGCCGGTCCGTCAGGAGCTCCCCGTAAAAATCGAAGAGCATCGTCATCCGATAAGTCTGATTTTTCAAGAGATCGCCCCTCCCTGTAAAGTTCTACTCCTTTACAACAAGAAATAGTGTACAGGATTTCCTCAGAAAAGTCAAGGGAAAAAGCGAACTTTTTTTGAAAGAAATCCCGGTATTTTTCTATTGGGCAAAACGACGAAAAAAAGAGGCAATTAAGGATTTCTCGCCAAAAATCCACAACGCTCTTGCGCAAAAGATGCAAATATATTATACTTTACGTGCGTAATATGTCTCTGCCGTCTTTTGGGGACAGTGGACATCCGTTGTGGAAAATTTTCTCCCCCCTGTTTTCCGTCCCGGCACCCCCGTTCCGGCGGCAGCACTTCCAGGACTTAACTTTTCCGGCCTGTTGCAAAAAACACGCTGGATATTTAAGGATATTTTATGTTTATGGAGGATTGAAGAATGGTTTTTGATGCACATGCTGATATTTTCTGGGACGTTGCCCGCCGCCGCAACGAGGGCGAGGATCACGTTCTGGAAAAGTATCACAAAGAGCGCCTGACCAAAGGCCAGGTGGAGGGCGTGGGCTTCTCCATCTGGGCCAACCCCGAGAAAGAGGGCGACACCTATGCCGGCCTCACCGAGAACATGATTCTGCAGGCCAAGGCCGACATCGCCCAGTCCACCGACTGGCTGGCCATGGTCCGCACCCCCGAGGAAGCCCTGAAGGCCAAGGCCGAGGGCAAAATCTACGGCTTCGTCACGGTGGAAGGCATGGCCGCCGTGGGCAAGGACCTGAGCAAGATTGATACTTACTATGCCGACTTCGGCGCCCGCATGGGTATGCTGACCTGGAACGAGAAGAACGACCTGGCCACCGGCTGCAAGGGCGGCCCCGCTGACGAGGGCCTGACCGACCTGGGCAAGGAGGCCATCCGCATCATGGAAGACCGCAAGATCCTGGTGGACGTCTCCCACCTGAACGACGGCGGCTTCTGGGACATCATCAAGATGGCCACCAAGCCTGTCATCGCCACCCACTCCAACTGCCGCTGCATGTGTGACCATGTCCGCAACCTGACCGACGACATGATGCGCGCCATTAAGGAGACCGGCGGCGTTGTGGGCCTGAACTGCTACCACAACTTCATCTCCGCCGACCCCGCCAAGCAGAACGCCGCTTACCTGGCCCAGCACGCCGCCCACATGGCCGAGGTCATGGGCGTGGAGCACGTCATCTGCGGCTTCGACTTCTGCGAATTCCTGGGCCGCGATCCCCACCTGCTGGAAGGCCTGGAGGACGCTTCCCACCTGCCCTCCTTCATGGACGAGCTGCGTAAGGTCGGCTTCTCCGAGAAGGAAGTCAACATGATCGGCCACGAGAACATGCTGCGCGTTCTCGGCTAAGGAACAATTTTCATATTATTTTAAGCCATGAGAGATATACTACTTTTTAGTATATCTCTCATGGCATTCCACCAAAGGAGCTGAGATCTTGGAAGTCATCAGGAAGGAACTTGCCGATGGCGTGCACCTGACGTACCTGCCGGCACGGAAATTCAAAACCAGCCTGCTTTCCGCCCAATTCGTGACACCTCTAGATGAGGCCACCGCCTCCGGTCTTGCGCTGCTGCCCGCCGTGCTGCGCCGGGGCACCGTGACGTGTCCAGACATGGGCAGCCTTGCATCGAAGCTGGACAGGCTCTATGGGGCCAGCATCGACTACACGGTGCGCAAAAAGGGAGAAAACCAGTGCATCGGCTTTGTGGCAAGCCTGATTGACGACAGCTTCGCCCCCGGCGGCGAAAAGCTGCTGGAGCCGGTGGCGGCGTTGCTGGGCGAGCTGATCTGCGACCCCGCAACGGAACGCGGCCGGTTCGTTCCCGCCTATTTTGAAAGTGAAAAGTCCAATCTGCTGGACGCCATCCGCAGCCTCATCAATGACAAACGGGACTACGCGGACCGGCGGCTGATGCAGGAGCTATGCGCCGGGGAGCCCTACGGCATCTCCCGCCTGGGAAGCGAGGCCGCCGCGGAAAAGCTACAGCCCAAAAAACTGTACGCCCAATACCGGGAGCTGATTTCCACCGCCCGCCTGGAGCTGTTTTACAGCGGCAGCGCCGACATCCGGCGCGTGGAAAGCGCCCTGCAGGCCGCCTTCGCCGCCCTCCCCCGCAAGGCGATCCGGGAGAGCCGGGGCGTCACGCCCCATGTTCCCCGGGAGGAAGCAAAGGTGGTCGTGGACACCATGGACGTGACCCAGGGAAAGCTGGGCATGGGCTTTTCCTGCGGCAGCGACGACACCACCGCCCTGCTGATGGGCAACACCCTCTTTGGCGGCAGCAGCAACTCCAAGCTCTTTTTGAATGTGCGGGAGAAGCTCTCCCTTTGCTATTACGCGTCCTCCCTCTATCACCGCCAAAAGGGTCTGATCACCGTCTCTTCCGGCATTGAATTTGAAAATTACCAGCGCGCCTATGACGAGATCATGGCCCAGCTTTCCGCCGTGCAGAAAGGGGAGTTGGAGGACTGGGAGCTTCAGGGCGCCCGCTCCACCCTTCTCAACGCCTACGCCTCCATGGGCGATTCCCAGGGAAAGCTGGAAAACTTCTATCTGGGCCAGGCGGCCACCGGCCAGGAGGAAACGCCGGAGGAGCTTGCCCGCCAGGTGCAGGCACTGACGCCCGGGCGCATCTTTGACGCCATGAAGACCGTCCGGCTGGACACGGTCTATTTCCTTCGCGGAAAGGAGGCGGCGGAATGAAGCAATTGTTTTATAACCGCATTGGTGAATCCGTCTACCGGGAGACCCTCCCCAACGGCCTGGAGGTCTTGGTGGTTCCAAAGAGCGGCTACGTGAAAAAGTACGCCTTCTTCGCCACCCGCTACGGCGGCATGGACACCCGCTTCTGCCTGGACGGCAAGTGGCTGGACACCCCCGCCGGCATCGCCCACTACCTGGAACACAAGATGTTCGACACCAAGGAGGGCAACGCCCTCCAGGAGCTGGCCAAAAATGGCGCGGAGCCAAACGCTTTCACCGCCAATGCCATGACCGGCTATTATTTCGACTCCACCGACCACTTTGAGGAGAACCTAAAGATCCTGCTCTCCTTTGTCTCCATCCCCTATTTCACCGAGGAGAGCGTTGCTAAGGAGCAGGGTATCATCGCCCAGGAGATCCGCATGATCGAGGACAATCCCGACTGGCAGATCTACACCCGTATGATGCAGTGCCTCTACTCCCAAAGCCCCGTCCGCACCTCCATCGCCGGCACGGTGGAAAGTATCTCCCACATCACGGCGGACACCCTTTACCAGTGCCACAAGGCCTTCTATACCCCCGCCAACATGGTTCTCACCGTGGTGGGCGACGTGGACCCCGTCCATGTGGCCGAGATCGCCCGGCGCATCCTGCCCCGTGAGAGCGGAAGCATCATTCCCCGGGACTACGGCAGTGAACCCATGGAGGTGGCCCGGAAGGAATCCGGCATCACCATGGAGGTCTCCAGCCCCCAGTTCCTCACCGGCTTCAAGTGCCGCCCGGCGGAGGATGGCGAGGACTTCATGCGTACCTCCCTCATTGGCGACATGGCCTGCGATATCCTGCTGGGCGACTCCAGCCCTCTGTATCTCCGCCTCTACGACCAGGGTCTCATCAACACCAGCTTCGGCGGCGCCTTTGAGATGCTGCCCGGCGCCGCCTACCTCTACGCCGGGGGCGACAGCCGGGAAAGCCGCCACGTGGCGGAGGAGATCTGCCGCGAATCCGCCCGCCTTGTGCAGGAGGGCATCGACGAGGATTTCTACCAGCGGGTGCGCCGTGCCGCCTTCGGCACCAACCTGCGGGGCCTGAACTCCTTTGAAAATGTGGCGGTCGCCCTGACGGAAGGGTATTTCCACGGTTACGACCCCTTCCGTTTCCCCCAGGTCTTTGACTCTATCACCAAGCAAGACATCTCTGATTTCCTGCGCGAGAACATCACGGCGGAGCGGTCTGTCTTCAGCGAAATACTTCCCAGTGAATAAGGAAGTATTGAAATAGAAAGGAAGTATCCTACCTTGTCTGCATTAAAGAATATGCCCATCAGCTTTCCCGGCCTCTTTGGCGACTGGGAGTTCAACCCCGATCCCATCGCCATCCACATCGGACATGGCGTTTACTGGTACGGGATCATTCTGGCCATCGCTATGCTGGCCGGACTGTTTCTGTGCATGAAGAAGGCCAAGCACTTTGGCCTGACGGAGGACCACGTGCTGGACATGACCCTCTGGGCGGTGCCTTGCTGCATCATCGGCTCCCGCATTTACTACGTGCTGTTCAACCTTGACCTCTACCGCACCGAAACCGGCGGCCTTGACTGGGGCAGCATCGTCTCCATCTGGGACGGCGGAATTGCCATCTACGGCACGGTGATCGCAGGCGTGATCGTGGCCGTGGTGTTCACCCGCATCAGAAAGCTCCCCCTGGCCGCCATGACGGACCTTGCTGTTTTGGGGCTGCTGCTGGGGCAGATCATCGGCCGCTGGGCCAATTTTATCAACCGGGAAGCCTTCGGTTCAGAGACCACGCTCCCCTGGCGGATGCGCCTGTGGGTCAGCGAGTATCACGCCATTGAAGTCCATCCCACCTTCCTCTACGAAAGCTTGTGGAACCTGGTGGGCCTGCTGCTTTTGCTGGCGGTGGTGACCAAGGGCCGCCGCTTCGACGGCGAGAACACCGCCTTCTACTTCCTCTGGTACGGCATCGGCCGTTTCTGGATCGAGGGCCTGCGCACGGACAGCCTCTACCTCTTTGGCTGGACTCTCATGGGCCAGCCCATCCGGGTCTCCCAGGCCCTGAGCCTGGTGCTGGCTCTGGGGGGCGCATTCATGCTGTTCTACCATATCCGCGTCAAAAAGTGCACGGCGGATGGCCTTTTCGTCAACCGGCTCGCCGCAGCGGCGGAATCCGCCGAAGCCACCGCCGCAGCAGAAACGGACGAGACGTCCCCGTCCGAAGTAGCCGGGGATACCGCTGCAGAGCCTTCTGAAGAAGCAGCCGGAGAAGCAGACCGGCAGGAGGAGGGCCTCAATGGCAATCCGGATTGACGGAAAGGCCCTGGCCGCAAAGGTCAAGGCCCAGGTGCGGGAGGAGGCGGCTCTTCTTCCCCGCAAGATCGGCCTCGCAGTGATCCTGGTGGGGGAAAACCCCGCCTCCAAGGTATATGTGGCCGGCAAGGAAAAGGACTGCGCAGAGTGCGGCATCCAAAGCTTCCCTCATAAGCTCCCGGCCGAAACCACCCAGGAGGAACTGCTGGGCTTGATCGGCGTCCTCAATGCCGATCCCGCCGTGGACGGCATCCTGGTGCAGCTTCCACTTCCTGATGGCCTGGACGAGGGAGAGGTCATCAACGCCATCGCCCCCCACAAGGACGTGGACTGCTTCCACCCCGTAAACGTGGGCAAAATGTCCATTGGCCGACCCGCCTTCCTCCCCTGCACTCCCGCCGGGTGCATGGAGATGCTGAAGGAGTACGGCATCCATGTAAGCGGCAAGCGCTGCGTGGTTCTGGGCCGCAGCAATATCGTGGGAAAGCCCATGGCCATGCTCCTGACGGCGGCGGACGGCACCGTTACCGTCTGCCATTCCCGGACAAAGGACTTGGCCGCCATTACCCGGGAGGCGGACATCCTGGTCAGCGCCATCGGCAAGACCGGAGCTGTCACCGCCGACATGGTGAAAGAGGGTGCCGTGGTCATCGACGTCGCCATGAACCGCGATGAGAACGGCAAGCTCTGCGGCGATGTGGACTTCGCCGCCGTGGAAGCCAAGGCCTCCTACATCACTCCCGTCCCCGGCGGCGTGGGCCCCATGACCCGGGCCATGCTGATGCGCAACCTTCTGACGGCCGCGAAGGCCCATCTGGCCTGAGAAGGCAAGGGGCAGCCCGTGAAAAAAGTCATCCCGCCGGCCCATTGGGCCGGCGGGATTGTTTCAGGCTTTAGGCGGGAAGCCCCCGCTTCCTCACTCCCCGTTTTCCACGGTGATCTGGCACATCTTCATGGCAGCCAGGGCGGTCTTGTGGCTCTCCGGCGTAACACCGGCGCAGCAGGAGGCATCCACGGCCACCTCCGCCTCCGGAAGGAAGCCCTTGATGAGCAGGGCATTGGAGATGACGCAGATATCCGTGCAAAGGCCGATCAGCGTGACCTTCCCGATGGGCGTTTCGGCATCAATGTCCTTCAGCCGCTGCCCCAGAAGGGCGCTGGCAAAGGTGGGCTTGTCGATGGGGGCATCTGCCAGGTCCCGCAGCGCAGGGACGATCTCCCACCCCTCCGTGCCCCGGATGCAGTGGGGCACCGGGAGCTTACGGCCCTCCTGGGTATCCAGATAGTCCTCCTCATGGGTATCCCGGGTAAAGAGGACCTTCTCCCCCCGGCCCGGGGCCTCTTCCACGCGGGCGGTTACCTTGGGGACAATGGCCACAGCCTCCGCCGTGCCCAGCGCGCCATCCACAAAGTCCGTCTGCATATCCACAACGATCAAAATATCCATACCGTACCCCTCCTGCCGTTTTCCTTATGATATCCCTTCTCCAGGCGGGATGCAAGCGGAAAAAAAGCAGCCTTCCGGCTGCTTTTTTTACACCTTTACCTCGTAAAGGCCGTGACGGCTGCAGCAAAGGTACAGCTTCCCGCAGCGCATCTGGGGAATGCGGAACTCGCCGCTCTGCTCCGGATAGAGGCGCACCAGCAGCACCCGCTCCGTTCCCACAAAGGCCGCAAAGCGGAAATAGTGGTCCTTTTCCATGGGATGGGAGAAGGTGACATACCAATCCTCCTCCACCGGCTCCACCTTGACGGCATGGAGCTCGTCCATGGGCTTTGGTTCAAGGGGCTCCAGCCTCCGCCCGCAGCAGTGCAGCTCACCGCCTCCGGTGGCGGTAAGCACATTCCCGCATTCCGGGCAAACATAAAATTTTAATCTTCGCATATTACCAACCTCCGGGATGTTAGGCGCCAGATCTCCCCGCAAAAGGTGGGCCATACTGACGCCGAAAATCTGGGCAAGCTGGGGCAGCAGGCCCACATCGGGACAGCCCAGGTTTCGCTCCCACTTGGAAACTGCTCGGTCCGTGACATGGAGCAGCTCCGCCAGTTCCCTTTGCGTCATGCCCCGTTCTTTTCGCAGCGCCCGGATCAGCGCGCCTGTTTGTAACTGTTCCATTCTCTCGCCCTCCTGCTTTGATGATAAGGCACAGGGGGTAAAAAAGCAACCAACGGTAGGTTGAGTTTTGGCTTGGCGCCGGGGAAAGTTTTTGTTGACAAAGGGAGTCGATGCGTGTAAGATGTCCTTCGACAGGTGTCAAGACACCTGTAAAGCTATGATTACATTAAAAAAGGAGCATACATATGGACGCTCTCAAGGCATTCTTGAAACGCAAAAACATCGTCATCTCCGCAAAGCGCTACGGCATCGACGCGCTGGGTGCTATGGCCCAGGGTCTTTTCTGCACACTGCTCATCGGCACCATCCTCAATACTCTGGGCAGCCAGTTCCACATCGGCTTCCTGACGGCGCAGATCTCCGAAAAGGTGCCCTACACCGTGGGCGGCCTTGCCTCCTTCATGAGCGGCCCCGCCATGGCCATTGCCATCGGCTACGCCCTGCAGGCCCCTCCCCTGGTGCTGTTCTCCCTGGCAGCCGTGGGATATGCCTGCAACCTGCTGGGCGGCGCAGGCGGCCCTCTGGCTGTGCTGTTCGTGGCCATCATCGCCTCTGAGTGCGGCAAGGCCGTAAGCAAGGAGACCAAGGTGGACATCCTGGTGACACCCATCGTCACCACCCTCATCGGCATCGGCGCAGCTTACCTGATCGCACCTCCCATCGGAGCGGCCGCCAGCGCCTTCGGCCGTCTCATCGTGGAGACCACCAAGCTCCAGCCCTTCTTCATGGGCATTCTGGTGTCCGTGCTGGTGGGCATCGCCCTGACACTGCCCATCTCCTCTGCCGCCATCTGCTCCGTGCTGGGCCTCACCGGCCTTGCCGGCGGCGCCGCCGTTGCCGGCTGCTGCGCCCAGATGGTGGGCTTCGCCGTCATGAGCTTCAAGGAAAACCGCTGGGGCGGCCTTGTGAGCCAGGGTCTCGGCACCTCCATGCTGCAAATGCCCAACATCGTACGCAATCCCCGGATCTGGATCGCTCCCATCCTCACCTCCGCCATTACCGGTCCCATCGCCACCTGCCTGTTCAAGCTGGAGATGAACGGCGCGGCCATCAACTCCGGCATGGGCACCTGCGGTCTTTGCGGACAGTTGGGCGTCTGGACGGGCTGGCTCTCCCCCAGCGCCGACGCCGTCAAAAACGGCGCCGTGGCCATCACCCCCACCGCCTTCCACTGGCTGGGCCTGATCCTCATCTCCTTCGTGCTGCCCGCCATTCTCTGCCCCCTCATCAATCAGCTCTGCCGTAAGGCCGGCTGGGTGAAGGATGGCGATCTGACCCTTGCCTGAGCGGCATACGCCACAACGCACCGGAAGCAACCTTCCGGTGCGTTATTTTATCCTTCATCGGCAATCCAGAGGGGGCCGCAGCGAAGGTCCACAATCAGGCTTTCCGCACCTGCCCGCTCCCTCCGCTCCCCGTCCCGGTACAGCGTAACGGTGACCAGGATAGCCTCTGCCGTCTCTCCCTCTGCCGCTTCTTCCACCGGGGAAAATTCCATTCCAAGATACATTCCCATGTAAAAGCCCTTCCCAAAGGGCTCCCGGCAGCTCCAATCCGATGTCTCCCCGTCCTGCCTGAGAAATACAAGACGGCCAGGCTGCCCTCCGTCCGGCAGGGCGTCTTCCCAGCCCTCTGCACTGATGCGCACAAGACGGCCTTCCACATCCAGATATTCCAGAACGGTACCCGCCGTGACCGTCCCGGGCTGCCCCTCTCCTCCACAGAGCTTCACATAGCCGCAGGCGGTCTCTATCTCAGACCGGAGCACATCCAGGGTGGTATCCAGGATAACCTGGGCTTCTGCAAGCCGTTCCATATGGCGCACCACTGCGGCAGCGGGGCGGAGCGCACCGCTGACCATGGTTAAAGTCAGGCACATGAGGGCCAGGGACACCACCAGCTCTACCAGCGTCACCCCTTGGCGGCCGGCAAGTATCTTCTTCACGGGCCGCCCCCCTCTCCCGTACCGGGCAGGAAAACGGAAAAGGTGACGGCTTCCTTCCCCTCCCGGTACACTTCCCTGCTGCCAAGCCCCACTGTTACGGTAAACGCTGCTTCCTCACCGGAACGCGTTCCATCAGGGGCCAGGGGATAAAAGACGTATTCCGCCGCACCGGAAACCTCCACAGTCTCTTCTTCCCGCAGGCTCCGCTGCAGCTCCAGCACCTCCCCGCGAATGCGCAGGGACCGGTCCCCGGCGCCGTGGGCAAAGCGCACCGCCCCATGAAGCGCCGCCAAGGCGATCAGAAAGATCATCCCGGCACACATTACCTCCACCAGCGTCTCGCCCTCCCGCCGGCGCAGGATGGAAAACAGCCTCTTCATGGCCCACCTCCTTCCCGGCCCCGCCGCAGGATGGTGGTTTCAAGGATGTCATCCGGGTCGCAGCGGTATGTGATGGTCAGTCCATCCTCCGGGGGAACCACCGGCTCCATCAGGGTAGGATCTGCATACCAGTCCACGCCATCCCAATAGATCTCCTCTCCGTCCTCCCGGAAAAAGCGGGGCTCCAGCGTGTCCCAGCGGCAATAAACATCCTTACAGGCAAAGCTCTCTCTTTCCAACGCGGCAGCTACCTCTAAGGTAAAGGAGCAGCGGAGGAAGCGGTTCTCCTCCCGGATCCGGGCTACCTCCCCAAGGCTCTCCTCATAGGGAAAGGCCCCTTCCTCCGGCACATCCTCCTCCCAGGCGGAAGGGTGCACCGTGACGGTGATCTCACTCTCCTCCCCTTCCGCGCGGCAGCGGACCGTTTCCCCGCTCTCCAGCGCATCGTTGACGAAGGCGCAAAAATCATCCTCTTCCTGAAGCCGCTTTTCAAGCACCCCGGCAAAAGACTGGGCCAATTGGCAGCAGCGCTCCCGCTCCACTCTGCGTCCCGCCCGGTCCAGAAGAAGGGCGGCGGAGCGGATCACGCTCAGGGCCAGGCCCAAAATCAAAGCGGCAGCGCACATGGCAACGACCAGCGACACGCCCTGACGCCGCTTTTCATATAAAAGCCGCGCGTTTTCCCTGATCCTTTCCATTCGCTGCCGCCTCCCTGCGGTAAAGCCGGTCCGTTCATCCGCCGGCAAGATCGGAATAATAGCCAAGGCCGCCCTCCTTCCGGGCATCATAGTCCCGCCGGTCCATGCTGGTCTGCCCATCTTCCGCAGGGCCGTAGACCAAACGGCCACAGGCGGTGCCGTAAAATACGGAGCAAACCCGCCGGTTTGCCATGTCAAACTCGATGCACACGGAGGCATCCACCTGCTCCCGTCCCAAAAGCTCCAGCACCAGCTCCCCCGCCTCGTCCGGCTCTTCGTCCTTTTGCAGCACGATGGCGCAGCACTCTCCGTCAACGCTCTGGCCCCACAGGCGGAGGCGATAGAAAAACTCCTCCCCCTTCCCGCCGGTCTCCAGATCGCTCAGGCGGACCTGGGCCTGGAGATAGAAGCTCCGGGCCTGTTCATTGTTCCTGCGAAACCGGGACAGCGCCGCATACCGCCCCAGCCCCGGCGCCGCCACCGCTGTCAGAAGGGCTAAAATCGACAAGGCGGCCATCAGCTCCACCATCGTGAAACCCTTTTTGGCCGCCTTGTTCATTTCACATACGCTCCCTTCCAGCAGTGGGAGTTTTCGGGGAATCAGCCCTCGGAGGAGAAAGAGACATATCCCGCCGTTTCTCCGGGGTCAGAGGGCGCCGTTTCCGCCGTGAGGCTGGAGACGATGCCGCCGTCCTCGCTATAATAACCCGTGACACCGCCCAGGCTCACGCTTGCGTAAACTACCTTACCGGTGGCCGTTTCCACCGTCACCGCTTCGATGCTGCCCTTGGTCTCCGCCAGGGCGGCCACATCCTCCAATGTGACAGAGGCATAATCCGGCGTCTCACCCTCCGCCAGGGCATAGGTCTCATCTGCCAGCGTCTGTGCCGCAATAACAGCCTGATGCACCTCTGCCACCACGCGTTTGTCCTTGGCTTTGTCGATATAACCCATGAGAGATGGGGCCAGCATGGCCGCCAAAATCGCCAGGATGATGAGAACGACCACCAACTCCACCAGAGTAAAGCCCTTCCGCTGGGAGATCGTTTCACGCAGTTTCTTTACCAAAGCGTCCGCCTCCTTTGATTTTTCTCGCGCCCTCCGGCCGCCCGGAGCAGCCAAAGGCTCTGTTTGGATGGGTTTATTATAGCATTTCTTTCCAAAAATCGCAAGAAAAATTTTACTTAATTTGTCGAACTTTGTCAAAAGCAGGTTTTGTTCCGAAGAAAGGCATCAAAAAAACTTACCACACACTTTGCAGCGCACGGGAGGCGGCGTCTTCCGCAGGGCGGCAGCGCCCCTCCGGGAGGGCCTGCTGGCGGAATACCGACAGGGCCAGCCCCATCATCCCCATCGTCAAAACAGTATGGAGGTTGCCGCCCATCAGAGGGAAGGAAACGGAGTAAATGATCCATCCCAGATTCAGCGCCGCAGCCCCCGCCGCCTGCAGGCACAAGGGCACGATCACAGAAAGGGCCAGAAGGCGGCCAAAGGGATTCTCCTGCCGCAACCCCTGCACCAGCAAGGCCAGCATCAGCCCCAGGACCGCTCCCACCAGGATCAAAAAAGGCAGCCAGCCCAGCTTGAAGGCAACGGTGGTCATGATGCAGTCATTCTCCCACTCTGGGACAATGGATTCATAGGGAAGGCCGCCGTAAAGGCCGCCGGTGCTTCCCTCTCCCAGCCATACCGCGCCGGAGAGCATATTCCGCACCGCCATGGACATATAGCCCCTGCCCAAGGGATCGCCTTCCGGGTGGAGCAGCATGGTAAGCCGTTTGGATTCCAGCAGGGCCAAAAGCGCCGGCACACTGACCAGCACCGCCATGAGGATGGCGGCAAATGCCGTCGCCTCCCGGCCCACGCCAAACCAGTCCATCCCGGCGGCACACATAAGCAGCAGGAAGCCGGTGACAAGCAGCAGCAAAAACCCCGTGACATAGGGTGCCATTCCGGCGATCACCGCCAGGGGAATCCCTCCGAGAATGGCGCAGCACAGGCCCTTCCAGCCCTTATCCCGCCACAGGCGGAGCCACACCGCATAGACCGGCGGATAGGCCAGCACCACATAGCGGGTATAGTAAGACGCTCCGTTGATACGGGGAGAAAGCGCAAGGGCTGCCAGTCCCAGCAAAACAGCGCCCAGGTACACCTTCTTCCCATAACGGATCAGATGTGTATAGTCCAGAAGGTACGCACCCACCATGGCGCATAGGCCAAGGGCCAGGGCAGCCGCCGATCTTACCGGATCCTTGGCCGCATGCTCCCAGCCGGCAGTCAGGGCGCCCCGCAGGAAAACCCCCGCCAGGGCAAGGAGCCCGGCGGCGCATATCAGCGCCCACTGGGGCCTGGGGCGGTGAACCCGGTCCAGGGCCTCCCCCACCATCCCGGCGTCCCCCATTTCCCGTACAGCCGCCTCCTCCGCCGCCTCCACGGCCATACCGGAATCCTGGAAGGCCTCCTTTTGTTCCAGCAAATGGATCCGCAGTTCCCGCAGGGCAAAGGGCCGCGCCCGCTTCCAGCGGATCTTTTCCGCCACGGAACACAGATATACTTCAAACCGCTCAGACAAGTCCGGCGCCCCCTTCCAGAACGCGGAGCATGGCTCCGGCATAGGCACGCCATTCCGTCTCCTTTTCGGCCAGCCGGGCCCGGCCCGCCTCTGTCAGGTGATAATAGCGCCTGGGCCGGGCGGTATCGGAGGATTCCTCCCAGGCGGTGATATCTCCCCTTTGCTCCAGGGCGTGCAGCAGCGGATACAGCGTCCCCGCCTTCAGGGAAAAGGTCTCGTCGGAGCGGCGGCGCAGCTCTTCGATCATCTGGTAGCCGTACTTGTCGCCGTCCTCCAGCAGTTTCAGAACAAGCAGGGACGTGCTGCCGGAAAGCAAGGTCTTGTCAATAGGCATTTCCATTCCTCCTATATATCGGGTATCTATATATTATATCGACTATCTATCTATGTCAAGTCAAAAAACCGGGCGGATCAATTCCGCCCGGTTTCGCGTATGAATCACAGCAAATCCTTCAAAGTGCGGCGGTGGAGCAGCACCGGCTCCTCCCCCTCCCAGCAGATCCCGGCAAAATAGCCGGGAGCCAGGTCCAACGCCCGGTACCGCTCCCCTTTCCCAAGGAGCGGCTCCTCCCCCAGGGTCCCGGCCAGCCCCACTCCGCTTCGTTTGACCAGGGCCTCCCGCCGCACCCAGGCCCGCAGGAATTCCGCCTCCGACAGTCCCGGCCCCAGGCGGGCCATAACATGGGGTCCCACGGAGTGTTCACGCTGGATATCCACCCCCACGGCAGCATCGGAAAGGCCCGCCAGGACGGCCCCGTCGCTGTGGCTGATGCTGAAATGGATATGGGGCTCTCCGGGGAAAAAGGGCTTTCCCCCCTCCGCCAGGGCAATCTCCGGCAGCGCCTTGCAGCCGTGGCGCTCCTTCAGGGCAAGGGCCAGAAGCCCGTAGGCCAGCAGGACCTGGCAGCGCTGTCCGGCGTCCCTGGTTCGCTCCAGCCGCTCCCGGCGCCGGGGAGGCAGAATGGCACTCAGGGCACGGATCTCCTCCGCTCCCATCTCTTCCTCCCAGAACAGGCACCAAAGTTCCGTCATTTTCTCCCCTCCTTCCCGGTTTTTTCTTATTTTACGCGGAAGGCCCTGCACATGTAAACGGATTCCTCTCATTTTCCAAATTTTTTTACGAAAAAAAGAGGATTTCAACCATCCGCGGCGTATATTAAAATATCCCCATCTATGGGAACGGACTTCCTGTATGGAAAACGGGAATTTTGGTAATGCTCAGCGAAAAGGAGGGATGAAGGTGGCCTTTCCCCAGCAATTCATGGACGAGCTGATGGCCCGCAGCGATATCGTGGATGTAGTGGGCACTTACGTCCCCCTGGTCAGCAAAGGCGGCAGCTACTGGGGCTGCTGTCCCTTCCACAGTGAAAAGACCCCCTCCTTCCACGTCCTGCAGGACAAACAGATCTACTACTGCTTCGGCTGCAAAAAGGGCGGCGGCGTGGTGAATTTCGTCATGGAGGAAGAGAACCTCTCCTTTCCCGAGGCAGTCCGCTTTCTTGCAAAACGAGCCGGCATGGAGGTGCCGGAGGACGAGACCGACCGGGAGGCCGGCCGCTACCGCCAGCGGCTTCTGGACCTGAACCGGGAGGCGGCCAGGTTTTATTACCAGACCCTCCAGCAGCCGGAGGGCCAAGGCGTCCGGGACTACCTGGAGCGGCGGAAGATCAGCCGCCCTACCGCCGTGAAATTCGGTATGGGCGCCTCGCCGGATTCCTGGGACGCGCTGCTCCTTGCCATGACGAAAAAGGGCTACAGCAAGCGGGAGCTTCTGGACGCAGGGCTGGTGGTGCAGAACAAAAACGGCCGGCTGTACGATAAATTCCGAAACCGCCTCATGCTCCCGGTGATCGACACCCGGGGAGATGTGGTGGCCTTCGGCAGCCGCGTACTGGACCGGTCCGAGCCCAAATACATGAACTCCTCGGAAACCCCGGTTTACAGCAAGCGCCGGGTGCTGTACGGTCTGAATCTGGCCAAAAAGACAAAGCGGCCCAACATCATCTTGTGTGAGGGCAACCTGGATATCGTAACCCTCCACCAAGCAGGCTTCGACAATGCGGTGGCCTCCATGGGCACGGCCCTGACGGTGGAACAGACCCGGCTTCTCTCCCGTTTCACCAAGGAACTGGTGCTGTGCTACGACAACGACAACGCCGGTAAGATCGCAACGGAACGGGCACTGCAGATTCTGAACAACTCCGAGTTCAGCGTAAAGGTCCTGCAGCTTCCACGGCGGCTTGTGGACGGCGAATACGTCAAGCAGGACGCGGACGATTTCATCAAATTTCAGGGCCCCGACGCCTTTGAGCGGCTCCTCAGCGGCAGCGAGAACGGCGTGGAGTTCCGCATGGCCCAGGTGGCCGCCAAATACGACCTGTCTGACGACGAGGCCCGCATCGCCTACTGTGCGGAGGTCAGCGAGCTTCTCTCCTCCCTTCCCGGCGCGGTGGAGCGGGAGGTCTACACCGTCCGCGCCGCCGAGTTGGCAAGGATCACCCCCGAGGCCATGAAGCTGGAGGTGCAGCGCTCCTTCAAGCGCCGCTCCGCCAGGGAACGCAGGGCAGAGCTGCGCCGGGACCTGAATCCCGCCGCCTCCCTCCAGCCGAAGGAACGGGCCCTTCGCTATGAAAACCTCCGCTCCGCCCGGGCGGAGGAAGGGGTCCTGAGGCTGCTGCTGTTGGACGAGGGGCTGTTTCCGCCCCAGGCGCCGCTGCGGGAGGATGAGTTCTCCTCTCCCCTTTTGGGAAAAGTCTTCTCCCTTCTCTGGCAGGCCCACAGCCAGGGCCGCAGCGTCAGCCTCAACGCCCTCACCGGCGTCCTCACGCCGGAGGAGATGAGCCACATCACATCTGTATGTCAGCAGCCGGAATCGGCGCGCAACGGTGCGCGGGCTCTGGCAGACTACATAAATATCATCCGCCGCGAGGCGGAAAAGCGCGCCGGAGGGGACATAGATCCCCTGCTGGCAGCCACAGAAAAATATAAGGACAAAAAGGGTACTGGAGGAAAGCAGTCATGAGTCATCGTAAAGAATCCACCCCCGCCGAGCTGGAGGCACAGGCAGACGCCATCCTGGCCGCTGCCGAGGAGGATAAGAAGAAAAAGGCAAGCAAGAAGGCCGCCGCGGAGCCCGCCAGGGTTCTCACCGACGAGGAGGCCAAAAAGGCCGGCATTGTCCGCCTGGACGACAAGCAGGTGGCCGCCCTTCCCGCCGCCGCGTGGCTTGCGGGCAGCGAGCGCCTGCGGGAGCTGCTGGCCAAGGGCAAGAAGAAGGGTAAGCTGGAATCCAGCGAGCTGATGGAGGTCGTGGACGACCTGAATCTGGAAAGTGAACAGATGGATCAGCTCTACGATTCCCTGGAGGTGCTGAACATCGACATCAGCGCCGACGAGGACCTTCTCCCCGAGCTCCCCGAAGACGGTCCCGCCGCCGAGGAAATCGCCGGCGTGGAAGAAGAGGAGCTGGTGGACCCCAACGCCCTGGTGAACAGCTTCTCCATCGACGACCCCGTGCGGATGTACCTCAAGGAGATCGGCAAGGTACCCCTGCTCTCTGCCGACGAGGAGATCCGTCTGGCCCAGGACATGTCCGCCGGCAACGAGGCCGGGGAACAGCTCAAGGAGCTGGAGCGTATGCGGGCCGAGGGAGAGGAGACGGACGTCACTCCCGAGCAGGAAGAGGCCTGGAAAAAGGCCCACAAGGCCGGCGAAAAGGCCAAGCAGAAGCTGGCGGAGGCAAACCTGCGCCTGGTGGTCTCCATCGCCAAGCGCTATGTGGGCCGTGGTATGCTGTTCCTGGACCTGATCCAGGAGGGCAACCTTGGCCTCATCAAGGCCGTGGAAAAATTCGACTACACCAAGGGCTATAAGTTCTCTACCTACGCCACCTGGTGGATCCGCCAGGCCATCACCCGGGCCATCGCTGACCAGGCCCGCACCATCCGCATCCCCGTCCACATGGTGGAGACCATCAACAAGG
>JAEDEN010000090.1 GCA_016293265.1 Oscillospiraceae bacterium
GAGAGTACCCTCCTCTTCAAACGGAATCCCTCTTCCTGATAGGAAGAGGGATTCCATTGCGTTTGGGGCTCCGCCCAGGCTCCCTCTTCACAGGGTTCTCCCTTCTTCCGCCGTTATCAGCTCTCCGGAGCCTTGGCGCCGGGGTGAAGTTCCACTCCGCGGGGAGCGATGCCAGGCGAGGGTCATTATCCTCATAGACAGGAAAAATGGACGCCCGGGATGAGGTGCTGCCATACTGGACATCCGGGGCTTTTTCCCCTATTCTACCGGGAAACACCTTCTATGGCAAGAAAGAAAGACGCCCCCGCTTCCCCAGGCGGGCGCGTCTTTCTCAAATGGGGTGGTGGAGGAAACTGTCTTCTCAGGTTGCCTTCCGGGCGGGAGCCCGGAAAATGCGGTTCCAGTGCAGAGGGAGTCGGGGGACGCGATGGAGCTTCGCCTGGACGGCGGGCATCGCCAGGAAATGGGGCAGCAGAATGCTGCACAGCACCAGCGCCGCGCCCAGAAGACCCACCGGCCCCAGATCCTCCCGCAGGAAGACCCAGCCCAGAACCGCCGCGCTGACGGGGCTGAGAGCGCAGAAGAGGCCGGCCTTCTCGGCGCTGATATGGCTCTGGGCCATAGGCTGCAGGGTAAGACCGAAGCCGGTGCAGACCAGGGCCAGCATCACAACGCCGCCCCAGCCGCCGAGGCTTGTGGGCAGATGGGGGGTCTCCGTCAACAGGGACACGGTGAGAGACAGTACGCCCACGGTCCCCACCTGGACCAGTCCCAGGGCCAGGGGATCGTCATCCTTCGCAAAGTGGGAGGTCAGCAGGATGGTATCAGCGTAGAAGAAGGCGGCCAGCAGAGCCGTACACTCCCCGGCGGAAATGCTCATCCCGCCGCTGTGACCCTGAGTCAGGAGGGCCACGCCGAAAACAGCCAGGGCCGCGCTGCCCAAGGTGCCCTTCCCCGGGAAGCGCCGCCGCAAGGCAGCCGCCATCAGGGGCACCAGGACGATGGAGCAGTTTTCCAGGAAGGAGACCGTGGTGGAGGGGGCGCTGTGCAGCGCCGTCAGCTCCGCCGACAAGGTCAGGAAGAAGGTGGTGCCGATGACGGCGCCGTGGAACAGGACCTGGCGGTTCACCCGGCGGCAATGCTTGCGCAGCACCACCAGCAGCACGGCGAAGGCCAACAGAAAGCGCAGGGCCAGAAGATTGAAGGTATCCAGCTCGCCCAGCACGAACTTACTCATCAGGTAGGAGAAGCTGCGGGCCAGGATCAGGGTTGCCAGCAGCTTTTCGGCTTGTTGTTCGCTCATCACACACCACTCCTTTTCTTGACAATAGTCTTAACACAGTTTATACTTTGCGTAAAGCGACACTTTGACACGTTGTCTTTGACTTTTTCGCAAAGGAGAGACGCGACATGGACCTGGAGAAATGGACCGTCCTACTGCGGGCTCTGGATACCGGCAGTCTCACCGCAGCGGCGGAGGCCCTGGACTACACTCCCTCCGGCGCCAGCCGGGCGGTGGCGTCGCTGGAGGAGGAGCTGGGGGTGCCGCTTCTGGCCCGGCTGCACCGGGGCGTGGCTCCTACCCGGGAGTGCCAGGCGCTTTTGCCCATTGCCCGGGAGATCGTGCATCTCGCAGGCCTTCTCCAGCAGCGCTCCGATGAGCTCCGGGGCCTGGTCAGCGGTTCCCTCTCCGTGGGCACGGCGTACCATCACTACTACCCCTGGCTCAGCCGGATGATCGCGGGCTTCACGCGCCGCTACCCCGGCGTCACCGTGAACCTGCTGGAGGGTACCAGCAGCGAGCTCTGCCAGGCGGTCCGGGAGCGGCGGGCGGATCTGTGCATTGCCTCCCGCCGGGAGGGGCCCTTCTGCTGGACCCCTATCCACGAGGGTCCCCTGGTGGTGCTGCTGCCAGAGAACCACCCGTTGGCAGAAGGGGACTGCGTACCCATCAACGCGCTGCGGACGGAGCCCTTCATCGAGCTGAACCCGGGGCTGGAGACGGACAACTCCCGCTTCTTCGCCAAGTACGACCTCCATCCCAACACCCGATTCACCACCTCCGACCCCATGGCGGTGCGGTCCATCGTCTCAGCGGGCCTCGGCATCTCCCTCATCAACGACCTGCAGGCCGGCACGGAGAAAAACGGCATCCGTATTCTGCCGACGGATCCGGAGGAGCTGATCTCCATCTGCCTTGTGACGCCCCTGGCCCCTTCCCCTGCCGCCCGCCGCTTCCTGGACTTCGCCCAAGCGCATCTAGGGGAACTGACATAAAGAATCGAGGGAGACGAATGTCCCCCCTCGCCCCCCTGCCTTTGCAGGCGTGTCCTTCGGACAGGCCTGCAAAGGCATACGCACTGCGCTCGGGTGCCGGTCCCATCAATGATGGGCCCCGACACTTCGCTCCGCGAAAGGAATTTTTCCCGACGTACGCCCGCCGGAAAAAATGGTTTTCTTTTTTCGCAAAAGGCGGAAAGCAGGGAAGGAGTCCCTCGGCTCCTCCCCTGCTTTTCCCCTTATACTAGAATCCATTAAAAACAAGACAATCGTCTTGTTTTTATAGCGCCAACGGCGCGTTGGATTCTTATGAGACGCACCGACGCGCAAAGCGCGGCGGTTCCCATTAAAATATCTTATTTTAATGGGAGAGTAGTATTACTATATCATTCCTCCTGGGTGCCGGTCTCCGCCGGACCCACCCGGGAAAACTGGTTGGCGCCTTCCGTGACGGTAAAGTCCGTGTCGGTCTCGGCGCCGCCGGGGGCGGCGCTCTCCGGCCGCTCCGGGGGCGTTCCGCCATCTGCGGGAGCCTCGCTGCCGTCCGGGGGCGCGGGCATCTCGCCGTCCTGGTCGTCCGGCTTCGCGGGGGGCTCCTGTCCGTCCCCACCGGGCTGCTGGCCGTCAGGCAGTTCCGGCGGCTCCTGGCTATCCGTACTGTCCGGGCGTTCCGGCGGGGTCTCGCCATCTGCGGGTGCCTGGGGAGCTTCCCCGTCCGGGGGCTGCATCCCGCCCCGGAATCCGCCGCCCATGCCGCCGAAGCCGCCCTTGGCTCCGGCCAGCTGGGTCTCCCCCTGCCAGAAGGTGTACGTCCCCTCTACCAGCTCCGGAGAGGAAAGCACCAGCTGGCTGAAGCCATTCACCGGCGCGCAGGAGAGCACGGCCCCGCCGTCCTCCCTTTTCAGGCTGTATTCCTGGCCGCCCTCCTGCTTGTCGGCAAAGGAGAAGGCCACATAGGTCTGGGCGCTGTCCTCCGCGATCTCATCCAGCATGCTGCCGCTGGCGATGACGGTGCCGCCGTTGAGGTAGATCCCCATGTCGGAGTCCAGGCCGCTGTCGGCGCTGGAAGCGCAGGCGGCGGCAATGACGGTGCCGCCATGGATGACCAGCCAGCCGTTGGAGTCGATGCCGTCGCCCTCCCCGGCCTTGGATCCGCTGGCCGTGACGGTGAGCTTTCCGCCGTTGACGGTGGTAACTGAGACGCCGTCCTCGCTGGAGTTGATGCCGTCGTCGCCGGAGGTGATGCGGATATCGCCGCCGTTGATGGTAAGGTGCAGCTCGCTGCTCATGCCCTCGTTCTCCGCCTGGATATTGAGGATGCCGTCGCCCGCTTCCCCGCCGGAGACGTTCATGGACATTTTGGAGTAGAAGGCCCCATCGTACTTGTGGAGCTTCTTGGCCTCCGTGACCTCCGTGCCGTCCTCGCTGAGGACCACGGACTCCGGCTTGTAGATCTTGGCGACGTAGGAGCCGGAGATCGTATTCTCCGTGCCGTCAGCGAGGACGACATTGGCTCCGGCGGAGGAGGTGTCCACCTGATAATTGGCTTCGTAGCTCTCGGTGCCGTTCTCGTCGTAGTCCACCCAGGCGGTATCGCACTCATAGACCCGGTAGAAGATCACGGCGGGGGCCACGGTGCAGGTGATGTCCACGCCGTTCAGATAGAGCGTCACCACGGCGCCGGGATCGGTCCTGGCGTCCTCCCCCAGATCCACGGCGATCTGCCCGGCGGAGAGACTTCCGCTGAGGACGTAAGTCCCGGGCTCCGTGATATGGACCACGGTGTGGGCGGCGGCTTCCTCCGCCGTGTGGGCATCGGACTCGCTGCCTTCGCCGTAGGAGATATCCTGCCCGTTCTGGTAGTAAATGATGTCGTGGGCAGTGTAGACGGCGGCACTCTCGTCCTCCGTCACGGCGGCGCCGTCCACGGTGATGCCATCGTCCGAGAGTTCGAGGGAGACCGCCCCTTCGGGGAGATCGGCGCTGGTTTGCTGCTCTCCGCATCCGGCCAGGACCGATGCCGCCAGGGTCAGTGCCAGGGCGAGGGAGAGAGGTCGCTGGAAGGTTTTCTTCATAGGAATTGCCTCCTTACTGTTTCAGTTGATGGGCCAAGGATAGCAGAGCTTCCTGAAACCTGCCTGAAAGGGAGAAAGAACGGGAGAGGGTCTCCCCTCTCCCGTTCTTCCGCTTCGCAGCTGCGCTGCCGGAGGCGCGGATGATCCAGAATGCGGAAGCCCGCCTCCGTCCGCTCCAGGACGCCCTCCCGGCAGCAGTGTCTCCCTCCGCTCTCCCTGCCGCACGATCTGCTCCCCGGCGGCGTTTTTGTCAGGCTTTCAGGGCCATTTCCCACTCCCGAAGGGTGGGAGAAAGGCGGTTTTCCCGGCCGGTAAAGGCAAATCCCCGGTCCTCATAGAGCCGACGTGCGGCGTCGTTGTTCTCCAGGATCCAGAGGGTAGGGGCGGTGCCGGTTTCCCGGATGGCGAAATCCAGCAGCCGCCGCCCGTAGCCCAGGCCCTGGGCCTCCGGCAGGACATAAAGGTCGCCGATCCTGCCGCCGCAAAGGCTGACAAGGCCAAGTACCTGCCCCCCGTTGGAGAGGGTGAAGACCCGCTTCCCCCAGGCTGCTCCGGCTTCCAGGTAAGCTGTCCGCTCCTCCGGCGTGTGCCGCGCCAGGAATTCCGGGGGGCAGAAGCCGTGGGACGCCTGCCAAGCCTTCGACAGAACCGCCCCGGCGGAGCGGAAATCCTCCTCGCTGCGGCACTCCCGGATGGGGCAGTCCCGCCGCTTCTGGAAAGCGATACGGGGGGTCTTGTCCTCCAGTATGATGGTGCCGCACTCGGTAAAGCCCAGACGCGCCATAGCGGTGCGCATGGTGGTGTTGCTCTCGTGGGTGTCCACCCGGAGGACCGGGCAGCGGGCAAGGGCCCATTCGGCGCAGAAGCCCATGACGCCCCGCAGCTTTCCTGAGGACGCCAGCCGGTGGATAACGCCGTAGGGGGCGTCGTCTGGCCAGGCACCGTCGATGACGGCGTAGGTGGGCTCCACGTGCCGGCCAACAAGGTAGCAGAAGACGGCCTCGGCCACCCCGCCCTCCTCCACCACGAAGCCCCGGCCCAGGGCGATATCCTGGCGGATCAGCTCCTCGCTGGGGTAACCGTTCACCCACTGGACGGTGTTGCCGTTACGGCGCATGTAGTCTCTTCCCCCGTCGAACAGGGCCATCAACCGGGGGAGCTCGGCCTCCCCGGCAGGTCGGATGTGCATGGCAGTTCCCTCCTTGGGATGATGCGAATGAACAAAAGGGGCGGTTTATCCGTCCCTTTCGTTGTGAGTTTCTTACTTCCTGAAGCTGTCCTTCAGGGAGACGCTGCGGTTGAAAACCAGGTGCTCCGGGGAGGAGTCCACGCTGTCCAGGCAGAAGTAGCCCAGGCGCATGAACTGGAAGGAGGGCGCGGTATGGCCCAGCTTCTCGGTCTTCTCGTAGTCCTCCGCCGCAGCCAGAAGGCTCCGCTCCACCTTGCAGCCGGTTAGGATCTCCAGGGAGTCGGGGTTCAGACAGTCCAGGAAGTCCTTGTCCGCTCCGTCGGGGTCGGCATCCGTGAAGAGGTTGTCGTAGAGCCGGACCTCGGCGTCCAGGGCGGTGGCGGCGTCCACCCAGTGGAGGGTCGCCCCCTTGACCTTGCGGCCGTCGGCGGGGTCGCCGCCCCGGCTCTCCGGGTCGTAAGTCGCCAGGACCTCAATCACATTCCCGTTCCCGTCCTTGACGCAGCCGGTGCAGGTGATGAGGTAGGCCCCCTTCAGGCGGCACTCGGGGCCATTGGGGGTGAGGCGCTTGTACTTGGGCACCGGGACCTCCAGGAAGTCGTCGGCCTCGATCCAGAGGTGACGGGAGAAGCTGACCTCCCGGGTCCCGGCGGCGGGGTCCACGGGGTTATTCTCCACGGTGACCGTCTCAGTCTGTCCCTCGGGATAGTTGGTGAGGGTGAGCTTCACCGGGTGCAGCACACCCATGACCCGCTGGGCAGTCTCGTTGAGATCCTCCCGCAGGCAGTGCTCCAGGAAGCTGTACTCCACCACGTTGGCAGACTTGGCCACACCGATGCGCTCGCAGAAGTTCCGGATGGAGCGAGCGGTGTAGCCCCGGCGGCGCAGACCGCAGAGGGTAGGCATCCGGGGATCGTCCCAGCCGGAGACTCTCCCCTCCTCCACCAGCTTCCGGAGCTTGCGCTTGCTCATGACGGTGTGGTCGATGCCCA
>JAEDEN010000091.1 GCA_016293265.1 Oscillospiraceae bacterium
GGCCTGGAGGAGGTCATCGTGGGCGTGGTGGGCACGCTGCAGTTCGACGTATTCCAATACCGTATGAAAAACGAGTACGGCGTGGACCTCTATATGTCGGGCCTGCCCTACGACCACCTGCGCCTGGTGGCCCAGTGCCCCTGCAGCCCCGATGAGCTGGTGCTGTGCACCGGCTCCGCCGTACTGGAGGACTTCCGGGGCCGCCTGCTCATCGCCTTCGGCGGCGAGTGGTCCGTGGGCTTCCTCACCAAGCACAACCCCGGCCTGGTGCTGGCGGATTCCCTCTCCGTATAAAATCAAAAAGGACGCTGCGAAAGCAGCGTCCTTCTTTTATTTCATGGTCACCACGGTGACGCCGTTTTCGCCCTCGCCGTACATCCCCAGGCGGAAGCTCTTGACAGACTTGTTCCGCCGCAAAATGTCGTGGACGGCCTTGCGCAGCGCGCCGGTGCCCTTGCCGTGGATGATGGTCACGGTATCCAGGTGGCCCATGACGGCGGCAGAGAGGAAGGTCTCCACCACGCTCTCGGCCTCCAACGTCTCCATCCCCCGGATATCCAGCTCCCGGGCCGCCGCGGCGCGGATCTCCCGCCGGGGGCCGCCGGTCTTGGGGGCGGATTTCTTCACACCCGCCGCCCGCTCGTCCTCCTCGATGAGGCGGACCTCCTCCGCCCGGGCTTTCATTTTCAGCACGCCGGCCTTGAGCTGCAGCGTGCCGTCCTTGCCGACGGACACCACCTCCGCCGCGGTGCGCACACCGGGGATCTCCACCATGTCCCCCTCCCGGATGGGCCGGCTGGGTTTGGGAATGGGGGCCTTTTCGTACCGGCGGCCGGTGACGGTCTCCTCCGCCTCGTTGAGCTTGCGGCGCAGCTCCGCCCGGGCCTCATTGGCGTTCATCGTGCGCTCTGCCCGGGCCTGGGCCTTGCGCATCTCGGACAGCTCCGCGAACACTTGGTCGGTGGTCTCCCGGGCCTGCTTCAAAATACGCTTGGCCTCCGCCTCGCCCCGGCTTCGGGCGTTGTCCCTGGCCCGCTCCATCTGCTCCTTGAACTCCCGGGCCCGGCGGGCGTCCTCCTCCCGCTGGCGGTAGAGGCGCTCGGCTTCCAGCTCCCGCTTCTCAAGGGCCTGGCGCTTGGCCTCCAACTGGGTCAAAACGTCCTCAAAGCGGACGCTCTCGCCGCTCATCTGGACCTTTGCATCCTCGATCACCCTGTCCGGCAGCCCCAGCCGCTTGGAGATGGCAAAGGCGTTGGACTTGCCGGGGATGCCGATGAGAAGGCGGTAGGTGGGGCTGAGGGTCTCTACGTCGAACTCGCAGGAGGCGTTCTCCACCCCCGCCGTGGTCATGGCGAAGGTCTTCAGCTCGGCATAATGGGTGGTGGCGGCCACCCGGCTCCCCATGGCCCGGACGTGCTGGATGATGGCGATGGCCAAAGCCGCGCCCTCCACAGGGTCGGTGCCCGCCCCCAGCTCGTCGAAAAGGACCAGGCTGCTGCGGTCCACCTCCTCCAGAATGGCCACGATGTTGGTCATATGTGCCGAGAAAGTAGACAAATTCTGCTCAATGGACTGCTCATCGCCGATGTCTGCCAGCACCCGTTCGTACACGGAGATGGCGCTGCGGTCCGCCACGGGGATGTGCAGGCCGCACTGGGTCATCAGCGTCAGCAGGCCCAGGGTCTTGAGGCTCACCGTCTTGCCGCCGGTGTTGGGGCCGGTGATGACCAGGGTGTCGAAGGTCTCCCCCAGCTGGATGTCAATGGGCACCGCCTTCTTGGGGTCCAGCAGGGGATGGCGGGCCTTGCGCAGGTGGATGGAGCCGTCCCGGCGGATGTCGGGCCGGCAGGCGTCCATCTTGTAACTCAACTGCCCCCGGGCGAAGATCAGATCCAGATGCACCAGGGTGTCATAGTCCCACTGGATGTCCCGGCCGTGGTCCGCCGCGTCGGCGGAAAGCTCCGCCAGAATGCGGTCGATTTCCTTTTGCTCCCTGGCCTGGAGCTCAATGAACTGGTTATTGGCCTGGACCACCCCCATGGGCTCCACGAAAAGGGTGGCGCCGGTGGAGGAGATGTCGTGAACCAGGCCGGGGAGGTCCCCCTTGTGCTCGGCCTTCACCGGCACCACGAAACGGCCGTCCCGCTGGGTGATGATGCTCTCCTGCAGGATCTTGGAATAGCTGGGGGAGGAGATGATGCGCTGCAGGATCTCCCGGCTCTTGGCCTGGGCCTGGCGCATATGGCGGCGGATGTCGGCCAGCTCCGTGCTGGCAGCGTCGGCGATGACTCCCTCCTCCGGGATGCAGCGGCGGATCTTCTCCTCCAGGAAGCGGTTTCCGTGGAGGGAGAGGAACAGGTGGTCGATGGCAGTCTTTTCCTCCGCCTTTTCGTTGAAGTACTCCTTGCACCGGCGGGCGGCGCTGAGAAGGCCGCTGATGGTCAGCAGTTCCCCGGTATTCAGGCTGCCGCCCCGGTCGGCGCGGCTGAGGCTCTCCGCCACGCTCTTGACCCCGGAAAAGGAGGGCGCGCCGTAAAGGCCGATCATGCTTCTGGCAGCGTCGGTCTGGTCCAGCAGCCGCAGCACCTCCTCCGTCTCCGTCTCCGGGCGGATGCGCAGGGCCCGCTCCTTGGCCTCCGGGGAAACGGCCTGCTCCTTCAGCAGCTCCAGTACCCGGGGCAGCTCCAGTGTGCGGATGGATTTTTCAAACAGCTCACTCATAATTGATTCCTCATTGTATAATTAATTTGAAATTATACGAATCGTGTCGGTTGATTGGTGGTGCATCCCACTTACAGGAGGCTTTTGTAAAAGTCCAGCGTCCGGAAGCCCCGGTCCAATTGGGCGGCCGTAAAGGCCTCCGCCGCGTTCCCCAGCCGTTTCATGGACGCCTCCTCCAGGCGGAAGGAATACAGCCGCCGGGGGTCGCTGTAGAGGATATGCCGGAGGGCCGCAAGGCTCCCGCCGTCCAGGGGCAGGGAGGTCCCCCGCTCCCGGGCGCCGCAGCTCCCGCAGCGCACCACGCCCTGGACCACGTCCAGCACGGGCTGCTCCACCTCCGTCCTGCCGCAGCTCCCGCAGCGCTCCGCCAGGGGCTCATAGCCCGCAAGGGCCAGGAGCTTCAGTTCAAAGGCGGCTTTTACCAGCTCCGGCGGCTTATGTAAAGCGGAAAGGGCGTACAGCCCGTTGAGCAGATGGCGCAGCAGTTCCGATGCATCCTGCTCCGGCGCTGCCACGCACTCCGTCAGCTCCGCCAGGTAAAATCCCAGGCTCATGGCGGTGAGGTCGGAGCGCAGCCCCCCGAACAGCTCCAGCGTGGCCCCCTCATTGGCGTAGTACCAGTCGCCCTTTTGGTAAAGGGTCCATTCGCTGTAGACAAGGGGCTGGGCGCAGGCGGCATATCTGCACCCCTTGCGCCGCGCCCCCCGGGCGATCACGGAGATCCTCCCCTGCTCCGCTGTCAGCAGCGTCAGGATCTTATCCGCTTCCTTCGTTTCCGTCTGGCGCAGCACCACGCCCCGGGTCACGATATAGGGTGTATTGGCCATAGGGAAAGCACCTCATTTCCCGCTGGGAGGGGCGTCCTCCGCCCCGTCCTCCGCTTCCTTCTGCCCCATGGCCTTGTACCAGACATAGGCCATCGGGTCCCCGGTGGCTTCAAAAAGCTGCCAGACAGGTTCCGGTTCCATATCATCCCCCCTTTCGGGGATAGTATGGCGAAAACCGTCGAATTTTATTGCTCCGTTGCCGGCCCGGCGGTTATCTTACTCGTCCCGGTAGCCGAAGGAACGGACGTAATTCATATTGTCCCGCCAGTTTCTCCCACAAAATCTCCGATTTTGCGGGAACCCTCCGGTTGATGCCCCAGCGGCCAGGCGAAGCCCGCCCGCTCCAAGGTTTTGCTCCGCAAAACCCTTGTACGCGCCTTTCGGCGCGGCTCCCTCCGGTCGCGGAAAACCGGCACCGGCCCGGCGGTTATCTTACTCGTCCCGGTAGCCGAAGGAACGGACGTAATTCATATTGTCCCGCCAGTTTTCCTTTACCTTCACCCAGGTCTCCAGGTACACCTTGGTTCCCATGAATTTTTCGATGTCCTGGCGGGCCAGGGTGCTGATCTTTTTCAGCATGGCACCTTGCCTGCCGATGATGATGCCCTTGTGGCTGGCCTTTTCGCAGTAGATGGTGGCGTCCACGTCGATGACGCCGTTGTCCCGCTCGGAAAAGCGGGTGATCTCCACGGCGGTGCCGTGGGGGATCTCCTTGTCCAGGCACAGCAGCAGCTTCTCCCGCACCAGTTCCCCCACCACCTGGCGTTCAGGCTGGTCGCTGGTCTCGCCGTCGGGGAAGAGCTGGGGGCCCTCCGCGGCATACTTCCCCAGCTCCTTCACCAGGTCCTCCAGGCCGTCGCCGGAGTGGGCGGAGATGGGAATGATGGCGTCAAAGCCGTCCCAGGCCTCGTTGTAGGCGGCGATGACGGGCAGCAGCTCTGCCTTTTCAATGGTGTCGATCTTGTTGATGCAGAGGATGGCGGGGATATGCTCCTCCTGAATGCGCTGGATCAGGGCCAGCTCCGGGCCGCCCACATGGGGGATCGGCTCCACCAAAAGCAGCGCGCAGTCCACGTCGGAGAGGCTGGAGGTGACCACCTTCACCATATAGTCCCCCAGGGCGCTTTTGGGCTTGTGGAGGCCCGGGGTATCCAGCAGGATGAACTGGGTATCTCCCCGGTTCACCACGCCGTAGATGCGGTTGCGGGTGGTCTGGGCCTTGTTGGAAACGATGGCCACCTTCTCCCCCACCAACGCGTTGGTGAGGCTGGACTTGCCCACGTTGGGGCGGCCGCAGACGGTGATCATGGCGGTTTTCGTAATGTTCATAGCAGGTGATCCTCAACTTTCTTTTGAGCTATATTTGCCGGAAAATCCAACATTTTCCGGTATTTTTCTTTGCTGGGCACCCCAGGGGGCCGCGTCTTTTTCTCACGCAGGCGGTCCTGCGCGTTTTACGGATATGGGGTGATTTTGCGCCATGGAAGGCTCAGTCCCTGTCCCGTTCCATAACCCGTTTCAGGTACTGGCCCGTGTAGCTTTCGCCGCAGGCGGCCACCTCCTCCGGCGTGCCGGTGCAGACGATCTGCCCGCCGCCGTCGCCGCCCTCGGGGCCCAGGTCGATGATGTGGTCGGCGCACTTGATGACGTCCAGGTTGTGCTCGATGACCACCACCGTGTTCCCCTTCTCCACAAGCTGCTGCAAAACCTCCAGGAGCCTGCGCACATCGTCGGTATGGAGGCCTGTGGTGGGCTCATCCAGAATATAGACGGTTCTGCCGGTGGCCACCTTGGAAAGCTCCGTGGCCAGCTTCACCCGCTGGGCCTCGCCGCCGGAGAGCTCCGTGGAGGGCTGGCCCAGCTTCACATAGCCCAATCCCACGCTCTGGAGGGTCTCCAGCTTTTTGCGCAGCTTCGGCAGGGCGGAGAAAAACTCCACGGCCTCGTCCACCGTCATCTCCAGCACCTCGGCGATGTTTTTTCCCTTGTAGCGCACCTCCAGGGTCTCCCGGTTGTAGCGCTTGCCCTTGCACACCTCGCAGGGGACGAAGATATCCGGCAGGAAGTGCATCTCGATCTTCAAAACGCCGTCGCCGCTGCAGGCCTCGCACCGGCCGCCCCGGACGTTGAAGCTGAAGCGCCCCGGGCCGTAGCCCCGACTCTTGGCCTCCTGGGTGGAGGCGAACAGCTCCCGGATGTCGTTGAACAGGCCCGTGTAGGTGGCGGGGTTGGACCGGGGGGTGCGGCCGATGGGGCTCTGGTCGATGTCCACCACCTTGTCCAGATGCTCTATGCCCTCAATGCCGCGGCACTTGCCGGGCCGCACCTTCATGCGCATGAGCTGGGCCCCCAGGCGCTTGAAGAGGACCTCGTTGACCAGGGAGGACTTGCCGCTGCCCGAGACGCCCGTCACCACGGTGAAGGCCCCCAGGGGGAAGTCCACGTCCACGTCCCGCAGGTTGTTCTCCGCCGCCCCCAGGACGCGCAGGTGCTTGCCGTTTCCCTCACGGCGGCAGGCGGGCACGGGGATTTTCTTTTTGCCGGAGAGGTACTGGCCCGTCAGGGAATCGGGGTTGGCCATGACCTCCTCCGGCGTGCCGCAGGCCACCACCTGACCGCCGTGGACGCCGGCGCCGGGGCCGATGTCGATGAGGTAATCGGCGGCGCGCATGGTGTCCTCGTCGTGCTCCACCACCAGGAGGGTGTTGCCCAGGTCCCGGAGGGAACGGAGCGTATCCAGGAGCTTGTCGTTATCCCGCTGGTGGAGGCCGATGGAGGGCTCGTCCAGAATATAGAGAACGCCCATCAGGCTGGAGCCGATCTGGGTGGCCAGGCGGATGCGCTGGCTCTCGC
>JAEDEN010000092.1 GCA_016293265.1 Oscillospiraceae bacterium
GTTGGAAGCTTTTCCTTTGGCGTGGGTTCTTTATTTGTCCTTGGCGCCTGTACCTGTTGGGGTCTTGAAAACAACTGCACAAAAATGATAAGCAGCAAGAGCTCGGTGGAGATCGTGATGATCAAGGGCTGTTTTTCTGGTTCGGGCAGCTTCATGATTGCTCTTTTCCTGGGCGAGCAGATTCCCGCATACAAGTGGCTGCTCTGCGTTCTGCTTTTGGGGTTTGTAGCCTATGGCTTGAGCATCAATTTTTATATCATGGCGCAAAAGGACTTGGGCGCGGCAAAGACGAGTGCTTTTTATTCCGCCGCTCCATTCCTGGGGGTAGCCTTCAGCATGATTTTGCTGGGTGAGCGGCCTGCATCTCGATTCTATGCTGCTTTGCTGATCATGTTGTTTGCTGCCGCTCTTCTGATAAAGGATATGGAGAAGGAGTAACAGTTGACAATTCCTGACGGAATGGATACAATATAAATTCAGTGAAAACCCAGTGGAACGCTGCTACATTATTATATATACAAAGGAATGGAAGTTATGGCACAGGATAAAAGACAAGTGGACGCCATCACCGCCCGTGATGTGGACTTTGCCCAGTGGTATACCGACGTTTGTAAGAAGGCGGAGCTGATCGACTATACCTCCGTCAAGGGAATGTTCATCTACCGTCCCTATGGCTACGCCATCTGGGAAAACATCCAGAAGGAGCTGGACGCCCGGTTCAAGGCCACCGGCCATGAAAACGTGTATCTCCCCGTCCTCATCCCCGAATCCCTTCTGCAGAAGGAGAAGGACCACGTGGAGGGCTTCGCCCCCGAGTGCGCCTGGGTCACCATGGGCGGAAATGAGAAGCTGGAGGACCGCCTTTGCGTCCGCCCTACCTCCGAGACCCTCTTCTGCGAGCATTACGCCAATATCATCCACTCCTGGCGGGATCTGCCCAAGCTCTATAACCAGTGGTGCAGCGTCCTGCGCTGGGAGAAGACTTCCCGCCCCTTCCTGCGCCACCGGGAGTTCCTCTGGCAGGAGGGACACACCATGCACGCCAACGAGGAAGAGGCCCGGGCCGAGACCATGCGGATGCTGAACATCTACGCCGACTTCATGGAAAATTACCTGGCCATGCCCGTCATCCGGGGCCGCAAGACCGAGAAGGAGAAGTTCAACGGCGCGGAGGAGACTTACACCGTGGAGTGCATGATGCACGACCACAAGGCCCTGCAGGCCGGTACCAGCCACTACTTCGGCGACGGCTTCGCCAAGGCCTTCGACATCACCTTCACCGGCAAGGACAACCAGCTCCACCATCCCCACCAGACCTCCTGGGGCGTGTCCACCCGCATGATCGGCGGCATCATCATGACCCATGGCGACGACAACGGCCTGGTGCTGCCTCCCCGGGTGGCCCCCATCCAGGCGGTGGTCATCCCTGTGGCCCAGCACAAGGCCGGCGTTCTGGAGGCCGCAGAGGGCCTGCGCCAGCGCCTCAGCGCCGCCGGTATCCGCGCCAAGCTGGATGACTCCGAAAACTCCCCCGGCTGGAAGTTCGCCGAGTACGAGATGAAGGGCGTGCCGGTGCGCGTGGAGATTGGTCCCAAGGATATGGAAAAGGAGCAGTGCGTCATCGCCCGCCGCGACACCGGTGAGAAGGTGTTCGTGGCCCTGGCGGAGCTGGAGGAGACCGTGAAGAAGCTCCTGGACGACATCCACGACAATATGTTTGCCATGGCCCTGAAGAACCGGGAGGACAACACCTTCGACATTTCCTCCCCCGAGGAGGCCAAGGCCATCGCCGAGGGCAAGGGCGGTTTCCTGCGCTCCAAGTGGTGCGGCAGCCTGGAATGCGAGCTGGCCATGAAGGAGCGGGCCGGTGTTTCCTCCCGCTGCATGCCCCTCAGCCAGTCCGGCACCGAGGGCGTTTGCCCTGTGTGCGGCAAGAAGTGCGCCACCGATATCTATTGGGGCGTCGCATACTGATTTGTCCAAAAGGCCGTCCCTTCCGGGACGGCCTTTTTGCGCCCCGGCGGGGAAAAGGCCCCCTTGGAGAGGGGACGGGAGAAGTACGACCAATCCGACGAAAAAAGTTTTGAAAATTCATGAAAAACGGAGAAAATCCTCTTGACATTCCAAACCGTTTCATGTAGTATAAGGGAGTCCGCGTGGGAGAGCTATGCCCACCGCAGACACTGCGATGAACCGGGAGATTGCTCAGAAATGAGGTAACTTCCGGGGAGTATGTCCGATAATCGGGCGGCTGAGAAGGATCTGTACGTTGCGTAGATCGCCACGCCATGATCGTTGTACCGGCCGGGGAGCACTCCACGCCGGTATTTTTCATGAGCGGGAATGATACGCACGGTTAAGCGTATAGAAAAATTCTCTCGCCGTACGGAGTCGAGACCGCGTTGAAAACTACGTACGAAATCAGGAGGAAAGACCACAATGGCACAGCAGAAAGAAATGATCCGCATTCGTCTGAAGGCCTATGACCACCAGGTCATCGACCAGAGCGCAGAGAAGATCGTCGAGACCGCCAAGCGCACCGGCGCCGAGGTTTCCGGCCCCATCCCTCTGCCCACCAAGAAGGAAGTCGTCACCATCCTGCGCGCTGTCCACAAGTACAAGGATAGCCGCGAGCAGTTCGAGCGCCGCACCCACAAGCGCCTGATCGACATCACCAAGTCCTCCCCCAAGACCGTGGAGGCCCTGATGGCCCTGGAGCTGCCCGCCGGTGTGGAGATCGAGATCAAGCTGTAAGGCCGGCTTCCGAAGCGCAGTCCCCTGTTGAAAAAGTTTGCTGCCATGTCCGCCGACTTGCGAGGCGGACGGGTCATGTCGGCAGAGCAATGCGTTCGACCCAATGGAGCGTATCTAAGCCGACCAATAACCTTTAAGGAGGAAAATACATGAAAGCGATCATCGGCAAAAAGGTGGGCATGTCCCAGATTTTTGACGAGAACGGCCATGTGATCCCCGTCACCGTCATCGAGGCGGGTCCCTGCACGGTCGTTCAGAAGAAGACTTCCGAAAAGGAAGGCTACCAGGCTGTTCAGCTGGGCTTCGAGGATGTCCCCGAGCGTAAGCTGACCAAGCCCGAGATGGGCCACCTGAACAAGGCTGGCGTGTCTCCCAAGAAGCACCTGCGCGAGTTCAACCTGGAGAACGCTGCCGAGCTCAACATCGGCGACATCATCAAGGCTGACACCTTCAAGGTCGGCGATTTCGTCGACGTCACCGGCATCAGCAAGGGCCACGGCTACGCGGGCGTCGTCAAGCGCTACAACGCCGGCCGTACTCCCACCAGCCACGGCGGCGGCCCTGTCCACCGTCATGCCGGTTCCATGGGCGTTATCGACCCCGCCCACATCTTCAAGGGCAAGATCGGCGCCGGCCACATGGGCGTTGATCAGGTCACCGTCCAGAACCTGTCCGTCGTGAAGGTCGATCCCGAGCTGAACATGCTGGTGGTCTGCGGCGCCGTTCCCGGCCCCAAGGGCGGTCTGGTGACCATCAAGTCCACCGTCAAGGTCCACAAGGTCAAGCAGGCTGGCGCCGACATCAGCAAGAACCCGCAGAAGGCTTCCGGCCGCAACCCGCAGAAGGCTTCCGCCAGAACGAAGTAAGAAAGGGGTGCGTGAGTAATGTCTACGATCAACGTTTTGAACATGGCCGGCGCAGAAGTCGGTACCGTGGAACTGAACGACGCGGTCTTCGGCATCGAGCCCAATACCGTTGTTGTGCATGAGGTTGTGAAGAACCACCTCGCCAATTGCAGACAGGGCACCCAGAGCGCCCTGACCCGCGCCGAGGTTTCCGGCGGCGGCAAGAAGCCCTGGCGTCAGAAGGGTACCGGCCACGCCCGTCAGGGCAGCACCCGTGCTCCCCAGTGGACCCACGGCGGTATCGTCTTCGCTCCCAAGCCCCGTGATTACAGCTATGTGCTGAACAAGAAGGTCAAGCGTCTGGCCCTCAAGTCCGTCCTCTCCGCCAAGGCGGCCGAGGGCAAGCTGGTGGTCATCGACGCCATCAAGATGGACGCCATCAAGACCGCCGAGTTCCGCAAGTTCCTGGACGCCGTCCAGGTGGACGGCAAGGCCGTCGTCGTGACCCCCGCTGTTGACCAGACCGTGGTCAAGAGCGCACGGAACATCCCCGGCGTGCTGACCACCCCCGCTGCGCAGATGAATGTCTATGACATCCTGAACGCCCAGTACCTGGTGGTGGATCAGGCCGCCCTCGCAAAAATCGAGGAGGTGTACGCATAATGACCGCTTACGATATCATTATCCGTCCCGTCATCACCGAGCGTGCCATGGCCGCTGTGGCCGACAAGAAGTATGTCTTCGAAGTGGCCAGGGACGCCGGCAAGATCGAGATCAAGAAGGCTGTTGAGGAGATCTTCGGCGTGAAGGTCGCTTCCGTCAACACCGTTACCATGCCCGGCAAGGAAAAGCGCATGGGCGCCGGCCGCCCCGGCATGACCAAGACCTGGAAGAAGGCTTACGTCCAGCTGACTGCCGATTCCAAGACCATCGAGTTCTTCGAAGGTATGGTCTAATCAACGGAAGGAGTGTAAAGCAGAATGTCTATCAAAACTTTTAAGCCGACGACCCCTTCCCGCCGTCAGATGACGGTGTCCGGTTTCGACGGCATTGACAAGAAGGCCAAGCCCGAGCCCAGCCTGGTTGAGCCTCTGAAGAAGAGCTCCGGCCGCAACAGCTATGGCCGCATCACCGTCCGCCACCGCGGCGGCGGCAACAAGCGCAAGTACCGTATCATCGACTTCAAGCGCGACAAGGTGGGTTCCGCCGTGGTCGTCCGCCTGGAGTACGATCCCAACCGCAGCGCCAACATCGCCCTGATCCGCTATGAGGACGGCGAGCTGCGCTATATCCTGGCTCCCCTCGGCCTGAAGGCCGGCCACAAGATCATGACCGGTCCCGACGCCGATATCCTCCCCGGCAACGCTCTGCCCATCGCCAACATCCCCGTTGGTACCATCATCCACAACATTGAGCTGCATCCCGGCAACGGCGCCCAGCTGGTCCGCTCCGCCGGCACCTCCGCTCAGCTGATGGCCAAGGAAGGCGACGACGCCCAGATCCGTATGCCCTCCGGCGAGGTCCGCATCGTTCGCACCAACTGCATGGCCACCATCGGCCAGGTTGGCAACATCGAGCACGAGAACATCAACATTGGTAAGGCCGGCCGTAAGCGTCACATGGGTTGGAGACCCACCGTCCGCGGCTCCGTCATGAACCCCAATGACCACCCCCACGGCGGCGGCGAGGGCCGCGCTCCTGTGGGCCGTCCCGGTCCTGTCACTCCTTGGGGCAAGCCCGCTCTGGGTTACAAGACCCGCAAGGGCAAGAACCCCACCAGTAAGTTCATCGTGAAGCGTCGCAACGAAAAGTAAGGGAGGCAAGAAATATGAGCAGATCCATTAAAAAAGGCCCGTATGTTGCCCCTGAGCTTCTCAAGCGGGTCGAAGAGATGAACGCAAAGAACGAAAAGAAGGTTCTGAAGACCTGGAGCCGCAGCTCCACCATCTTCCCCGCCTTCGTCGGCCACACCATCGCCGTCCACGATGGCCGCAAGCACGTGCCCGTCTATGTCCAGGAGGACATGGTGGGCCACAAGCTGGGTGAGTTCGCTCCCACCCGCACCTTCCGCGGCCACCGCAAGGATAACTAAGAAAAGGAGGATGCAGAACATGGAAAAGAAAGTCGCAAAAGCTTATCTGCGTTATGTCCGCATCTCTCCCCGCAAGGTTCAGATCGTCTGCGATCTGATCCGCGGTAAGGACGCCGGCACTGCCATGGCGATCCTGATGCAGACTCCCAAGGCCGCTTCCGAGCCTCTGATGAAGCTCCTGAAGAGCGCCTGCGCCAATGCGGAGAACAACTTCGGCATGGACCCCGCCAACCTGGTGGTCTCCGAGGTGTTCGCCACCCCCGGCCCCATCCTGAAGCGGATGATGCCCCGTGCACAGGGCCGTGCCTATCGTATCAATAAGCGCACTTCTCACGTCACCCTGGCTGTGACTGAAAAGGCATAAAAGGGAAGGAGACAGTTTATGGGACAGAAAGTTAATCCCCACGGCCTGCGCGTGGGCGTCATCAAA
>JAEDEN010000001.1 GCA_016293265.1 Oscillospiraceae bacterium
GGGCCATTTTTAACCCCTAAAATTCAAAATTGTCCTTGACATGGGGTACACTTCAGAAAAAGAGGTTTAGAAGGAAAGTGACAACGAGCAGCGCAGAAATAAGGCATGAGTAAAATTTTACTCATACCCATCCACGGCATTTGAAATAAACCTTTGGGCAATTCTTATGCTTGGTTTGCTGACTGAGCATCGCTTTTTTCGCCTTTGCTTAATGAAACAGGCTGCCATTGAAATTGACGGGGGTGGCTCTGACGTTTTGTTTGACTGCACCGTACAGTAAGGAACGCCGTAACCACGCAAGGGTCACAGCAAAGAAGCTAGGTTGAAAGTTTTTGTATTAGTATAAATTCTATTGTAAAATAGTTATTAATTATATTTATATCTATATTGACAAATATGAAGTCTGATGCTATATTGTGGGCAGAGGTGATTGTATGGCAAAACTGATTTCAAAATGCCCTGGCTGTAACGGCTCTCTAATAATCTCTACGCTACAATGTTCTTGCTGTGGGATGGAATTAAAAAATAACTTTGAACTTAGTCCATTTGACCAGCTGAATTCTGAACAAAATGCACTGCTTATCTCTTTTTTGAAAAACAGAGGAAACCTAAAGGGGGTGCAATCTGATTTGAATATCTCATACCCCACCGCAAAAAAGAAACTGGATGAATTGCTGACTGCGCTGAACCTGAGTGACGCATCCCATAAAGAGGAACGAACGGCAATTGATATAAGTAGTTTGGAGGTTGACTATTCCAGTAGGCGGGCATCGGAAATCATCAAAGCAAAGCTGAAGGAACATGGCGGTCATGTTACCGTATATACCGCAAGAGGACTTCCTTGCGAAATATATGCCGAAGCCGATGGAAAAACATTTACGAGTGATAAATTGCCAATCAGCCCTCCCTATGAATACGATGTATTCAATGTCATCGTTGACCTCCTTCTGAAGCAAGGCGGACGCGCACGAAAAGGGAACGGCAGAAATTATAAACTCGGTGAGGCTGGTTGCGAAGAAAACACTGTTGTAGGTGCAATTGCAAAAAGCCGAGGACGCAAAGTTGGAGACTCCGTATTTGACCCTGTTTTTGTCATGGCTGCGATTTTGGAGTGGGCTGAAATAGCGGAGAATGGCAGAGGCGAATTGATCCTCACCTCAGAATACAGGAGAACGGTATGATCCGTTTCTTATTTTATATGTTTATAGGCTTTTGGTACAACTTGCTATTTAAGAATAAGTACTAAAAGTGTGGAGGGTGAAAATGGCAAGAAAAATATGCTGTCCTAATATTTTGTGCGGAAGCACAAATGCTGTTCCAGTTTCAACCAAAACGAAATTCTCACTTAGAAAAGCTGTGATTGGTGGTACAGTTGACAGTCTGTTCACCCCCTTTGGAACAGTTATCGGCGCAGCAAGCGGCATTAACGGAAAGTATGGAAATACAAATTTATATGCCAAGATTGCGGGAAAGTGTTTAAGAAAAAAGTCTAAATTCAGGTGGTGATACTTTTATGGATATATTGGCAAAAAAGTTTGAAGAAGAGTTGAAGCTGAAAATGCTCCGAGCGAAAAAGGAGTGCAAATACAATCCAACTCGCTTCAATCAAATGCTGGCAGCTCACGGTGGTGTTGAAACAGCAAAGCGGCTTATTTCAAATGCACGAAAAAGCGGAAATACATCAGAAGGATTCTCCACGCTCTTTTTATGCGGGCGATTAGATTTATCCATGGAGGATTCTGTCTGCAAATCCGAATATGCACCATTATTTACTGACGAAGAAATTGCTTATTGCAAAGAGGTTTTGGGAATTGGTAAAAAAACAAACTGAAGCTGATTAAAGAAGTATTGTAAATATCCATTTGGAACAAATGGCGCATTTCTATACAGGGGCAAGCCCTGTATGTGCGCACTGAGGGAGGCTGACAGCCCGGACACCCAAATGTCCGGGCTGTCTTGCGTCTTTTGCTTCAGAAAGCAGCTTTATAAAAAGAACCCCCGCCCAATTGGAAATAGGCGGGGGGAAACGCTGAGATTTTACAAACCGAACAGCATTGGCCAGGGCGGCCTCTTTTTTATCTTTCCTTCTACGGTAGGTGCTGCTGGATTCAAGTGTGCCGGTTTGGCAGAAACGCTCTGTCGCGGGCAGCCCGGCCGGATGGTAAAATGAAATGGATCAACAGGGAGCTGCGGGAGAAATTTACGGAGGCAGATATGGTAGAAGTTGTTTTCAGCGAGAGCGCCGGCGGCAGTTTAAAGCAAGCCCGCCACTATGGCGAAGGTCCATTCAGGAGACATGCCGGGGCGGTATTTTGCCCAGGCGGGTCCAAACCCGACCAAAAAACACCTCATGAGGTTCAGGAAAAGGTACGCCGGCAGGCGCAGGAAGAGTGGGATACCGCTGTCCCTATGGGAGGCGCATTGGGAGAGGTGTTTCCGCTCTCCTTGGCATTGAGCGTTGGTGAGATTTCTGCGGACATCTTCGGTTCAGAGCGCAAGAAGGTATTTTCCGCTCTTCTGGCTGAATTTCCGCCGCCTTTGGAAACTGCCGCCAAGATGCTGGAGCAAGCAAAGAAAAACTTCAATACAGTGATGGAGCGGGCAAAAGCCGGTGAGGAATTACGGATTTGGTGCAGCAGTTTGCCCGATGACCAGTGCGCCTTGCGCTGGCTTCTTTCCAAACTGAACCAGGTAGAAAGCCTTGGAAAACTTTGGCTCGTGGAGCTTCCACCGTATAAAGTGTGTCCGGATGGCGTGGTTATCCGATATCAGAGCTGGGGTGAGGTTGGCCCCGGAGAATGGGCCTCATTTTTGATGCTGCAAAAGGAAATTCCTGTCAGCTTGCGCAGGGGAATGGCCCACGACTGGAAAACCCTTCAAGAAGAAAATGCACCGCTGCGTGCGGTTATCAACGGAGGGCTGTGCAGTGTCGGGGAAGATTTTTACGATCCTTTTATCTTACGGGAATTGGCGGCACAGCCGCAGGAGTTCCACCAGGCGGTGTTTATCGGAAATTTCCTGGGAAAATACCGCTTTGGCATTTCTGACGGCTGGATTGCCCTTCGTATGGAAACGTGGATGCAAAAGGGGCTTTTGGAGGAAATGACAGAGCCCGGTAAGGATGATCGTGTTATCTACCGCAGATATTTAAGAAAAACAGCAGACTTATAAATGCTTTATCCAATGGGCAGAGATTTATCAGGCAGTCACCGGTTTGCGGTGACTGCCTTTGCTTGTCCGTTTTGACGAAGAATTTGGAGCAAGAGGTGATGGCGGCGCTTTACTTCAGAGGGGGCCTTTTTATTGCGCCGTGCCGATCTCCGGTATGGGAATGGGCGAAGCCCGTTTAGCGGCGCTCCGGGGCAGGATTTACAGCCTCCGCAGCAGTTGGCCCATTTCCTGCAGGCCCTCAAAAACGGCGTCGGGCTGAACGTCGGCGGAAGCCAGGTCCTCCCGCTTCGTCTCACCCGTCAGTACCAGCGCCCCCATGGCGCCGTTTTTCACACCGGTGGCCACGTCGGTATACAGCCGGTCCCCCACGAAGGTGGTGTGTCCCCTGTTTGCTCCGGTCTTGTCCAGCACCATTTCCACTGTCTCGGGGAAGGGCTTGCCCAGAAATCTGGGCTCCTTTCCGGTGGAAAGGCGGATGGCCGCGCAGAAGGCGCCGCAGTCGGGGATGAATCCCCCTTCCACGGGGCAGTTGATGTCCAGATGGGTGGCCAGGAAGAGGGAGCCCTCCCGGATATAGGTGCAGGCCCGCTCCAGCTTTTCGTAGGTGAGGGTAGTGTCGAAGCCCACCACCACGATGTCGGGCCGTTCCCGGGTCAGGAGGATACCGCCGTCACGGAAGCTCCGCTCCAGGGCCGGAGTGCCCACCAGGTATACGCTCTTGCCCGGATAATGGGCAGCCAGATAGCGGATGGTCACGTCACCGGAGGTCATGATCTGGTCCCGGGTGATGCGGCAGCCCATGCCGGAGAGCTTTTTGATATAGTCCTCCGGGGCCTTGGAGGAGTTGTTGGTGAAGAAAAGATAATCCCGCCCCGTCTCCTTCACGGCGGAGAGAAAGTCCAGCGCCCCGGGAAGGATGCCCTCCCCCAGGTAGAAGGTACCATCCATATCCAGCACGAAAAGATGGGTGTTTTTCAGAAGTTCCAGACGCTTGTCCATGGAAACGTGCTCCTTTCAATCGGTATGGCGGAGAGAAATTCCCCGGTATGGTCCCGGGCCCGGAGCGGCAGCCGCAAAGCAGGTCTTTTTGCACAGGCGCGGTGGTAAACGTTACGATCCGGCGGCAGGATGCACTTAAAGCTCTGGGACCATGGATCACGGTTTCCGGCACCGCAGCACCTGCAGGATGGCGCAGGGGGTGCGGCCCGCATTCATAGGCCGAGGCCGGATAGCCGCCGGGATGACGGGGAGCTTTCTGCATCCCCATTTGGAGAGAACCCCGATCCTGACAGGCCAGAGGGCCGGTCTCAGAGCAGGTCGGCCAGGACGGCGCGGAGGGTGCGGTAATCGTCCACCTTGTAGAAGGTGAAATCGCTCCGGTAGATGCTTTCGTCGTTGCCGCCGGGGCCGTAGTCGTCCCCGGCGTAGACCACCTGGCTGTGGGCGATGCCGTGGGATGCGCAGTAGCGGTCCAGTGCATAGTATTTGCTGTAAGGCAGGGGAGCAAGATCGAAGGAGGAGGACCCTCCCACAAACACGGTGTAGTCGGGGAAGGTGTTCACCACATCGCCGTAGAAGGCGCGGCGGCGGGAGCGGTCGGGATCGAAAGCCAGCTTATCCGCCATGGCGGCCTTGGTGCCCAGGAGAGGGAAGGTGATACAACCGGAGGCGTGGAACTCGGCGGTTTCGCCGGTAAATTCCGTGAAGCCGTGTCTTTCACGCAGGGCGGTGATGCGCCTGGAAACGCTCTCGCGGTCACAGGCCAGCCGTACCTCGGATGTGAGATCCAGCGTGCCGGTTTCCTTGCGGTAAATGCCCTGCTGCAGGCCGTAGTTGCCGATCACGTCGATGGGGTAACCGCCCAACTGGTTGAAAATCCGTTTTGCGTCACCGGCGCCTACCATTAAAAGCCGGTAGTGCCTGGAGAGCTCTTCCAGTAGGGCGCGGTTCTCCTGGCAAAGAGGCGTCTTGTGCTGGGTCAGGGTTCCGTCCAGGTCAAATGCGACCAGCTTGATATCATCTCTCAAAATCCCGTTCCTCCATTTCCTTTTTGACCCAAATGTGTTATCATATATAGATAAGAAAGGTCAGTATGTCCGCCGACGTCTGTGCCCTGTGGGTACAGTTATAGTTGAAGTGAGCATTTGTGTCAATAAGCGGCGCAAAAAAAGAAAAACGATCAATTTTGATCGGAAGGGGGGAGGAAATGTGCGCAGAAAAGAACGGCTCCAAGAGATCCTGGAGCTGCTGCGGGAAGAGGGCTTCATTACGGTGGAGGACTTGAGTCGGAAATTCTATATCAGCCTTCCCACGGCCTACCGCGACCTTCGGGAGCTGGAGCGGCAAAAATTGGTCATCCGGGGGGACGGCGGCGCCATGCTGGTGGCGGCGGAGAAGGCCAACCTGCCCCTGGACTTCCGCAAGGCCATCAACGCCGAGGCCAAGGCCAACATCGGACGGCGGGCGGTGGAGCTTTTGACGCCGGGAAGCGTTGTGTTTTTGGATGCCTCCACCACGGCGGCCAACATGGTGGACTATATGGACCCGGATATGGAGCTGACAGTCCTCACCAACGGCCTGATGACGGCGGTGCGGCTGAGAGCCGCTGGAATCCGCACCTACTGTGTAGGCGGCCGCCTGATTGAGAACTCCGTGGCGGTGGGGGGAAAGCTGGCCGGGGATATGGTGGACCGGTTTTCCGTTGACATGATGTTCTTTTCTGCCTACGGCGTAGATGAACGGGGTGTCATCATCGACCCGGTTGAGACGGAGAGCGCCCTGCGCCGCCGCATTTTGCGAAAACCCGCCGTCAGTGTGTTCCTCTGCGACCACAGCAAATTCGGCAGGAATTCGGTATTTCGCATCGCCTCGTTGGATATGGTGGACTATGTGATCTCCGACGCGCCGCTGCCCGGGACGTACCCCGCCCCCCGCAGGGACGTTATCCTGGTGTGAGGGAGCTATCCCACGATGATGGTTTTCACCTTGGGATAGTGGGAGGGAACCGGCCTGTTGGTAATGAGGCAGGAGACCTCCGAGAGGGGGCCGATGTTGTACATGGCGGATCTTCCGAACTTGCTGGAATCACACAAAAAGACGCTGGTGGCGGCATTTTTCAAAAGAGCGGTCCGCAGCTCCGTTTCCTCCTCGGAGGTATCCACAATCATGCCCTGGTTGTTGATGCCGTGGGCGGAGAAAAACATGACGTCGATATTGAAGTTGGCCGCCGCCTCAATGGCCAGCGCCCCGCCCACGGCGGAGGAGCTGCCGATCACCTCGCCGCCCAGGCAATAGGTGCGGATGCCCAGGTCTTTCAGATAGGCCGCCGTGATGAGGCTGTTGGTGATAATGATCAGATCCTGGCGCCCCTTGAGATGCTCAACGATGGAGCCCGCGGTGGTGGAGGCGTCAATGAAGATCACGGCGTTGCTGGGAATGAGTTTTACAGCCGCCCGTGCCAAAGAGTTTTTTTCCCGGTAATGGGTGGCCTTTCGAAAGTCTACCGGGGAAGTAACATCTTCCCTCGGAATATGCATGGCACCGCCGTGACTGCGGATAATCAGGTTGCGATTGACCAATTCGGTCAGATCCCGCCGAATGGTGGGCATGCTGACGTGAAGCTCCTCACTGAGGGACTCAACGGTGCAAAATTTCCGTTCTTCCAGAATATCCAGTAGTTTTTGTAACCGTTCTGCTTTCAGCACAAGATCACCCCTGAATGAATGAAAATGATTTTTTATCGTTTGGCCTGGAATGAGTTGACAAAAATGCGCAAAGAAAGTATGATAACCATTATATAGAATCAACAAAAGCAGGCCTGACTTTCTTGGAAACTTTGACTATATGTTAACAAAGCCCGATGGAAAAGTCAACGTGCTTCTGAGACGGCGTTGAGAAGGAGGGGATCGCATATGCGGATTGACGCAGAACAATACGGCGGTCTTTGCCGGTGCGGTGCCGAGCACCATATGGAAACCCGGCTGTGCGTCATTGAAGCGGACGCCCTTGCCAACTTCGAGACCTACATGGCCGAAGCCGGTGTCACCGGAAAGCGCTGCGCCGTTTACGACAGCCATACATATGAAGCCGGGAAACTCCGCCGCGTAAGGGCGGAGCAGGAGATCATCCTGGACCCGAAAAACCTCCATGCCAACGAGCGCTCCACGGCGGAGGTCCTCCGCCGGTTGGAGGAGGATACGCAGGTGCTTATCGCCGTGGGCGGCGGCACCATCCATGATATCGTCCGCTACTGCGCCAAACACCGTGGAATGAAGTTTGTGGCCATCCCCACGGCGGCCAGCTGCGACGGTTTTTGTTCCACCGTGGCAGCCATGACCTGGGAGGGCTATAAAAACACCATGAACTGTGTGGCTCCCGTACTGGTGGTGGCGGACCTTTCTGTGATCCGGGAGGCCCCGGCTTATCTGACCAACAGCGGCGTAGGGGACATCATCGGAAAATACACCGCCCTGGCCGACTGGCGCATCGCCCATGCCGTTACCGGGGAAAAAGTCTGTGAGCGTATCTACTCTATCATGAAGGACGCTACCGACTGCGTCTGGAAAAATGCACCCGGCGCCCTGGAAGGGAAGCTGGAAGCCTATGAGGCCGTGACCTATGGACTGCTCATGAGCGGCCTTGCCATGCAGATGATGGGCTCTTCCCGCCCCGCCTCCGGCGGCGAGCACCATATCTCCCACCTCATTGAAACGGAGCCGGCGGCCCTCGGCGTCCATTCCGATGCCCTCCACGGCGAAAAGGTGGGGGTGGGCACCGTCCTTGCCAGCGCCGAGTATCACCGCCTGGCCCGGATCAGGAGTATTGCCCCCTACGTTCTGCCCTACGAGCCCATTGACCAGGGAATGCTGCGGGAATTCTTCGGCGAAGCGCTGTATCCCGTTGCCCGGCGGGAAAACGAGAAGGAATGCCTTGCCGGCGTTACGGCGGAGGCCATTGTGAGGGCCTGGCCGGAGATCCGGGAGATCGTCGCCCAGATCCCCCCGGCGGAGGAAGTGGAAGGCCTTCTTTTCACCCTTGGCGCCAAGCACACCCTGGAAGATATCGGCGTTGCGGAGGAGAAACGCCAGACCATCCTGGACCATTCTCCCCTTATCCGCAACCGCCTGACGCTGATGCGTATGCGGCGTATGATCCGCCATTGAGGACGGACCATCGAATCATATAATAAACAAGGCCGTCCCGTCCCTGAGCGGGCAGAAGGCGGCGGAAGTTCATGGAAAGGAAGAAAAAGACAGTGAGTGACAACATTTCCATCAGACACGCTTTGAAGAAGTACGGTGACAATGTCATCATCCCTGATTTGAATCTGGAGATCAAGGAGGGCGAATTCTTTACCCTGTTGGGCCCCTCCGGCTGCGGAAAGACCACCCTTCTGCGCATGATCGCCGGGTTCAACTCCATTGAGGGCGGCGATTTCTATTTCAGTGACCGCCGCATCAACGACCTGGACCCCGCCAAGCGCAACATCGGCATGGTGTTCCAGAACTACGCCATCTTCCCCCACATGACCGTCCGTAAAAACGTGGAATTTGGACTGAAGAACAAGAAGCTCCCCAAGGAGAAAATCGCCCAGCAGACGGACAAGTTCATGAAGCTGATGCACGTTGATGAGTATGCCGACCGCCTGCCGGAGCGCCTCTCCGGCGGCCAGCAGCAGCGTGTGGCCCTGGCCCGCGCCCTTTGCATCGAGCCGGACGTCCTGCTCTTCGATGAGCCCCTTTCCAACCTGGACGCAAAGCTGCGTGTTGAGATGCGCACTGTCATCAAGAACATCCAGCACAGCGTCAATATCACCACCGTTTACGTCACCCACGACCAGGAGGAGGCCATGGCCGTCTCCGACCGCATCGCTGTCATGAATGCCGGTGTCATCCAGCACGTTGGTACCCCCAAGAACATCTACCAGCGTCCCGCCAACCTCTTTGTCTCTACCTTTATCGGCCGTTCCAACGTGCTGAAAGGAGAAAAGCTGGTGGTGGAGAACGGCCGCACCTGTGTTATCACCAAGAGCGGATACAAGGCGGAGTTCACCAATGTCCAGCCTGCGTACCAGAAGGATCAGGAGGTCATCCTCTCCGTTCGTCCCGAGGAGTTCCTGCTGAGCAAGGACGCCGCCGGCCCCGGCATCTCCGCCACGGTGGATGACTGCGTGTTCCTGGGCCTGAACACCCACTATTTCGTCCATCTCGAGTCCGGTGAGGAAGTGGAGATCATTCAGGAGTCCTCCATTGACTCCATCATCCAGCCCGGCACCCAGATCAAGCTCACACTGAATACGGACAAGGTCAATGTCTTCACGGCCGACGGCTCCGCCAATATCCTCACCGGTGTTTGCAACGATTGCGCCAACGCCTGAGAGAACAGGAGGGTACGTCATGCAAACAAAAAAGAAATTTGAGGTGTGGACAGTGGTCTCCCTCGTGCTGCTGTGTTCCTTCCTGCTGTTTTTGGTCTATCCCATGTTCGGCCTTCTCAAGCAGGCGGTCATCACGCCGGAGGGCGAGTTTAGCTTGGCGGAGTTCGTCAAGTTCTTCAGTAAGTCCTATTACACCTCCACCATTGTCAACAGCGTGAAGGTCACGCTGAGTGTCACCGCCGTTTCCCTGCTGCTGGGTATCCCCATCGCGTATTTCTATTCCTTCTACCGCATCCGGGGCGCCAAGGCCCTCTTCGTGCTCTCCATTCTCTGCTCCATGTCTGCCCCCTTCATCGGCGCTTACTCCTGGATCATGCTGCTGGGCCGTTCCGGCGCCATTACCCAGTTCCTGGAGAATGTGCTGCACATCAGCGTGGGCAGCATTTATGGCTTCAAGGGCATCCTGATCGTCCAGTCCCTGAAGTTCTTCCCCCTGGTCTTCATTTATATGAACGGCGCCTTCAAGAACATCGACAACACCTTGATGGAGGCTTCCGCCAACATGGGCTGCACCGGCGTCAGACGGCTGTTCAAGGTGGTTTTGGCCCTCTCCATGCCCACCATCCTGGCTGCCGCCCTCATGGTGTTCATGCAGGCCTTTGCCGACTTTGGTACTCCCATGCTGCTGGGCGAAGGCTTCCAGACCTTCCCCGTGCTGATCTACAACCAGTACCTGGGCGAGGGCGGCCAGAACTATAACTTCGCTGCGGCCCTGGCCTGCATCGCCATCCTGGTCACCGCCATCGTCTTCTTCTTCCAGAAATGGGCCACCAGCCGCTTCAAGTTCTCCATGAACGCGCTGCACCCCGTGGAGAAGAAGGCGTGCAAGGGCCTTTCCGGCGTTTTGATGCACGCCTACTGTTACATCCTGGTGGCCATCGCGTTCCTGCCCCAGCTCTACATCATTTACCTGTCCTTCCGCAACTGCAAGGGCGCTGTTTTCCAGCCCGGCTTCTCTCTGGGCAACTATCGGCAGGCCGCCAAGAAGCTGCTGGCCCGTTCGATCAAGAATACCGCCGTGCTGGGCGTTCTGGCCCTGGCCATCATCATCGTTGTTGCGGTGCTCATCGCCTACCTGGTGGTTCGCCGCTCCAGCGCAATGAACAACACCATCGACACCCTCTCCATGCTGCCCTACATCATGCCCGGCGCGGTCATCGGCCTGTCCCTTCTGATCGCCTTTGGCAAGGCCCCCTTCGCCCTGACCGGCACCCTCACCATCATGGTCATCGCATTGGTCATCCGAAGGCTGCCCTATACCATCCGCTCGGCAACGGCAACCTTGATGCAGATCTCCATGAGCATTGAGGAGGCGGCCATCTCCCTGGGTGCCTCCAAGGCCAAGACCTTCGTCAAGATCACCGTTCCCATGATGGCAAACGGCATCCTCTCCGGCGCCATTTTGAGCTGGGTGGCTATCGTGACGGAGCTGTCTTCCTCCATCATCCTGTATAACAACAAGTCCATTACCCTGACCATGTCCACCTATGTGGCCATCACCCGGGGCAACTACGGCCTGGCCGCTGCCTTTGCCGCGATTTTGACCGTGGTGACCACTGTCTCCCTGCTGATCTACCTGGCTGTCAGCAAGAGCGAGGACGTAAACCTCTAACCGGCTTAATTACGGGTAACCGTATTTAAGGAATAAACGAAAAGGAGAAATATGATGAAAAGACTTTTTGCAACTTTGCTGGCCCTGACCATGGCCCTGTCTCTGGCTGCCTGCGGCGCCAAGAAGGATCAGCCCGCCGCCAGCAATCCCGCCGCTTCCTCCGCTCCCGCGGCGTCCTCTGCCGCTGCCTCCGAGCCCGCTGAGCTGGAAGGCGACCTGGTTCTGTACTCCTCCATGACCGAGGGTGACCTGGACGCCCTGATCACCTGCTTCAATGAGAAGTATCCCAACATTGAGGTTGAGGTTGTGAACGGCTCTGCCGGTGAGCTGACCACCCGTCTGGCCGGTGAGGCGTCCAACCCCGTGGGCGACATGGTCTGGGGCGGCATGGCCGACTCCGACGGCGACCGCTACTCCGACATTTTCGAGGCTTGGGTTTCCGAATATGACAACGAGACCATCTCCGGCTACTCCACTCCCAACGGCCTGTACTCCATGGACCACCTGTCTACCGTTGTCTTCTGCGTCAACGAGGAGCTGGAGGCTCAGCTGGGCCTGGAGATCGACTCCTATGAGGACCTGCTGGATCCCAAGCTGAAGGGCCAGATCATTTTCTCTGACCCCAACAGCTCTTCCGCTGCCTGGAACAACCTGTCCAACATCATGGCCGTTTACGGCACTGACAGCGACGAGGCCTGGGCTTACATCGAGAAGCTGATGCCCAACCTGGTCATCGCCGGCTCCTCCTCCGCCTGCTTCAAGAGCGTCCAGCAGGGCGAGTATGTCGTTGGCCTGACCTACGAGGACGGCGCAGTCAACCTGATCAAGGACGGCGCCACCAACATCCGCCTGCAGTATCCTTCCGAGGGTACTTCCGCTACCGCTTTCGGCTGCGCCCTGGTGAAGAACGGCCCCAACCCCGAGAACGCCAAGGCCATGATCGACTTCCTCTGCTCTGCTGAGGGCCAGACCGCTCTGGCCGCTTACCAGGAGGGCACTCTGCGTTACACCAACGCGAACTATGAGGTTCCCGAGAACGCCTGGCTGACTCCCTCCAACGAGATGAAGTGGGTGGACCGCGACGTCAAGTACATGACCGAGAACAAGGATGCCATCCTGGAGCACTGGAACGACCTGTGGGCCGCTGTTGTCGGCTGATTTTGACCACCTGACCATCACAGACCGCGCCTGACGCTGATCAAATGACCGACCGGGGCAGTCCCATGACTGCCCCGGTTTTATAATAACAAGGAGAGAAACCTATGCTGGAACAGTTGAAAGAGGAGGTCTGCGCTGCCAATTTGAAGCTGGTGGAGTACGGCCTTGTGATCCTCACCTGGGGCAACGTTTCCGCCATCACCCCCGACCGCAGCCTGGTGGTCATTAAGCCCAGCGGTGTGGCTTACGATTCCATGGAGCCGGAGCAGATGGTGGTCACAGACCTGGAGGGCAACGTGGTGGAAGGTGAGCTGCGTCCTTCTTCCGACCTGATGACCCATCTGGAGCTTTACCGCAGCTTCCCCGGCGTAAATGCCGTGGTCCACACCCATTCCCGCTATGCCACCGCCCTTGCCCAGGCGGAGCGGAGTCTCACCTGCTATGGCACCACCCATGCGGATACCTTCTACGGCGACGTACCCTGCACCCGCCATCTTACTGCGGAAGAGGTAGCGCAGGACTATGAACGCAATACAGGCCTGGTTATTGCCGAGACCTTCCGGGGCCGCAACCCCGAGGCGGTTCCGGGCGTACTGGTGTGTAAACACGGCCCATTCACCTGGGGCGCAAGCTGCCGCAAGGCGGTGGAGAACGCCCTCATCCTGGAAGAAACCGCCCGCATGGCCCTGCTGACGGAACAGATGAGCTGCCGCAGCGCCCCTCCCGCACCCCAGTACCTGCAGGATAAGCACTATTTCCGCAAGCACGGCGCCAACGCCTATTACGGCCAGAAATAAGAGGGAAGAAGGCCTCCGGCGAAGACGGTGTATCCTTCGGAACGGCACGGCGGTTTTTGAGAGACTGTCTGGGAATGCCGTACCCCGGTAAAGGATTCTGCAAAAGAGAATCAAGTTATGCGCCGCCTGAAAGACGGAAAAAAGGTTCCCGGATGTTGAATCCGGGAACCTTTTTATCATCAGACTGGGGGATGGGATCTACTGGAATGCATGAAAGATGGGCATCATGCTCAGAACCGCTTTCCACGGCCCCTGTATCCGCCGCCCCGGCGGGAAACGCTGCGGCCATAGCGGTAGCGCCGGCGGCCGAAGACCAGCTTCCACAGCAGGAGCACCACCAGCAAAACCGCCAGTGCGATCAGGGCGATGCGTACGGACTTCCTGGCGAAAAAGGCCTGCACGTTCCGCCAGAGCACTAATACCCTGGAGGCTTCCACATCGTTCATGGCAAGAAGGTCGACGGTGGCGTAGACGGTGCCGTCAAAGCTGAGTTCCAGTACGCCCAGCTTCTGCCCGGCCTGAACGGGGGCCTCCACCGGGTCCTGAAGCAGTGTGACCTTGCGCTGCAAATGTTCGCCCTTCAACCCGTTGGGCATCAGCGCCTCGATGTCCCGGGCCGGATGGACGGTGACGCAGTCGGTCTTGGAGAGGGTCACGGTCACGTCCTTGATGGGCTCCGTCTTTTCCAGGATCGTCTTGTAGGAGAAGTTGCTGAAGCCATAGTCAAACATACGGGAGGTCTCGGAAAAGCTGCGAATGTTGCCCACGCCGTTTTCCTCCACCCGGTCCGCTCCCAGGATCACGCTGATGAAGGAAAGACTGCCCTGGGTGGCGGAGGACACCAGGCAGTGTCCTGCCTCGGAGGTGGAGCCGGTCTTGATGCCGTGGGCCCGCTTATCGAGATAACCAATGACGCGCCAGGTGGAAAGGAGATGGTTGGTGGTCCAGTAATTACGCTCCGGGCTCATGTTGGTGGAGGGGATCTTTACGTTTGCCGTGTCGCAGATGGTCATGAAGCTCTCGTGCTCCATGGCGGCCTTGGTGATGAGATAGAGATCCCAGGCGGAGGTATAGTGCTGGGGATCGTGGAGGCCGTTGGGATTCATGAAGTGGGTGTTTTCGCAGCCCAGCGCCTTTGCCTTGGCGTTCATCTTCTCCACAAAGGCCTCTACGCTGCCGCTGTGCCAGTGGGCCAGAATGTTGCAGGCCTCGTTGGCGGAGACCACCAGCATACAGTAGAGGAGGTTGCGCACCGTCATGATTTCACCGGCCTTGATGTTGGCGGTGCTGCCGTCGGAAGAGAGGCCCTCCAGCATGGCGGGGGTCACGGTGATCTCCTGATCCATCAAAGTGGGGTCCTTCTCCACCGCTTCCAGCACCAAAAGGGCGGTCATGATCTTGGTGAGGCTTGCCGGGTACAGCTCCTGGTGCTCGTTTTTGGCATAGGCGATAGCGTCCGTTTCCGGATCCACCAGAAGGGCCGCCTTTGCAAGGATATCCGGCGGGGGCGTGATGGTGGGCGTTGTCTCATCCGCCGAGGCCATGGGGACACAACACAAGCTCATCATCAGGGCGATGAGCAAAAAAACAGAGAAAAAGCGCTTTGTTTTCATATGAAACTCCCAGTATCTGTGATATAATGAAAAAAAGTGTAAGGTGACAGGAAAGATGTTTCCTAAAATACTCTACATAACGACAGTATAACAAAAAATCCGCGGGAGTTCAACAGTGAAGGACGGTAGAAACGCAAGAAAAGGTGGCGTCAGCGGGGAAACGCTGCTGCTTTGCTGGACGCTTTTGTTCTGCGCGCTGATGGCGGTCATATTCCATTGGGAAGGGAAGGTGACGGTGTCTGCGGAGCGCCCGGCAGCCTATGCCGTGGAGGCAGAGGCGGAGGCTTTGGTGGAGCTGAACACCGCCACGGCAGAGGAGCTGATGACACTTCCCGGCATCGGGGAGGCGTTGGCGGGCCGCATCATCGACTACCGGACAGAGCATGGCCTCTTCCGGACTCCGGAGGAACTGATGCAGGTCTCAGGCATCGGAGAAAAGCGGTTTGAAGGACTCAAAGGCCTGGTTACGGCCAACGGAAAGGGAACGACATGAAGATTCTGGTTGTGGACGACGAGAAGACCCTGGTGAAGGGCATTAAATTTAACCTGGAAAACGAGGGCTATCAGGTGGAGTGCGCCTATGACGGCGCCGCCGCTGTGGAGCTGGCCCGCAACGGTAAGTTTGACCTATTGATCCTGGACGTAATGATGCCGGAGGTGGACGGCCTGGAGGCCTGTATGCGCATCCGGGAATTTTCCAATGTCCCCATCATCATGCTGACCGCCAAAAGTGAGGACGCCGACAAGCTCATGGGCTTTGAGTCCGGCGCCGACGACTATCTCACCAAGCCCTTCAACATCCTGGAGCTCAAGGCCCGGGTCCGGGCTCTGCTGCGCCGGGCCGCCGGGGTACAGCGCTCCATGGGGGCGGTTTTGACCGTGGGGGACCTCTCCCTCAATACCGAGGAGCGGGTGGCGATCCGGGAGGGCCAGGTGGTGGAGCTGACGGCCAAGGAATACGACCTCATCGAGCTTTTGATGCGCAACCCCCGGCGGATCTACAGCCGGGAAAACCTGATGAATGTGGTGTGGGGCTATTCCTATGCCGGAGATTACCGCACGGTGGACGTCCACATCCGCCGCCTGAGAGAGAAGCTGGAGAAGAATCCGGCGGAGCCGGATCACATTATGACCAAATGGGGAGTGGGGTACTATTTCAAAGGATAAAAGAACCGCAAGCCTGCAGGCCCAATTCGGCCTGAGCTATATCCTCATCATCGCGGCGGTGCTGCTGCTGTTGAACACCTATCCCCTGCTGGTGTCGGAGGATCTGGTGTTCCGCTCCAAGGAAACCTCCCTGCAAAGCAGCGTCTCTGTTATGGTCTACTCCCTCTCCGGGCTGGACCGCCTCAGCGAGGAGAATGTGGCGGACGCCATGGCCGTGGTGGAGGAGAGCGCCCTTTCCCGCATCCTGGTGACGGACGATGCAGGCAAAGTCCTCTACGATACCCGGGAGACCGGCGATGCCGTGGGGGAGTATGTCCTCTATACCGAGATCGTCCAGGCCCTTTTGGGAAACGACGCCTTTTCCTGCACGTACCGGAACGGGGCCTTCCGCAGCCGGGCCTCGTCGCCGGTGATGTACCAGAACCGCATCATCGGTGCGGTGTATGCCTATGAATACGACCGGGAGCAGGCGGCGCTGCTGGCGGGACTGCAAAGCAACCTGATGCGCCTGAGCGCCGTTATCGCCGCCGTGGTGGTGGTGTTGAGCCTGGTGCTCTCCAAGGCCCTGACCAAGAAGATCGGCCAGCTCCTTACCGCCATTCGCAAAGTGCGGGAGGGCGCCTACAGCCACCGGGCCGAGATCCGGGGCCGGGACGAGATCGCTCAGCTTGCCCAGGAGTTCAACAGCCTCACCGACCGGCTGCAGACCACGGAAAACGCCCGGCGGCGCTTTGTGTCAGATGCCTCCCACGAGCTGAAGACGCCCCTTGCCGCCATCCGATTGCTGACGGACTCCATCCTCCAGGCGGACAACATCGACCTGGAGACCACCCGTGAATTCGTTGCGGATATCGGCCGGGAGGCGGAGCGCCTCACCCGCATCACGGAGGACCTGCTGCGCCTGACACGCCTTGATAACGGCGTGATGGAAGCGCCTGCGGCGGTGGATGTACTGCCGGTTTTGGAGCAGGCCATGCGGATGATGAGCCTCCTTGCCCAGGAAAAAGGGGTGGACCTCACCTATGAGGCCGGGGAGGGCTGCATCGTCCTTGCTGCCAGGGATGAGATCCATCAGGTCATCTATAACCTGACGGACAACGCCGTCAAGTACTCCGCCCCCGGCGGCGCCGTCCAGGTGAGCCTGATGCAGGAGGGGGAGGAGGTGGTCCTCCGGGTCTCGGATAACGGCGTGGGGATCCCGGAGGAGGACCTGCCCCGGGTATTTGAACGGTTTTACCGGGTGGACAAGGCCCGCTCCCGTGCCGCCGGCGGCACGGGCCTTGGCCTGTCCATCGTCAGCGACACGGTGCGCCGCCGCGGCGGCAGCGTGGAGGCCGCCAACCTGCCGGAAGGCGGCGCGGTGTTTACGGTGCACTGGCCTTTGGCGAAGGGGGGAACAGCATGAAGCGTGTGTTGGGACTTTTGCTGTGCGCGGCGGTGCTGCTCTCCGCCTGCGGGACGGCCGTGCAGACGGCGGAGGAAGGGGGCTATGACCTCTACTTCCTGGCTGGAAGCTTTGAAAACGCGGCGGGGGGCGGTGCCCTTGCCACGGAGCACATCCGGATCCTGGAAAAGCCCGCCGACACCCAGGCCCTTGCGGAGCTGTTGGTTACAAAGCTGCTGGAGGGCCCCGCCGCAGAGGAGCTGGAGAGCGCCGTCCCGGCGGGTACCAGCCTTTTGGGTGTGGAGCTGCAGGGGCGGAGGGCCGTGGTGGACCTTTCCTCCGGCTACGGTTCCCTCTCCGGTATCGCCCTGACCCTGGCGGATTACGCCATCACGCTGACACTCACCCAACTGCCGGATATCCTGGCCGTGGAGATCACGGTGCGGGGCCAGGAGCTGATCTACCGTGACCAGAAGGTCTTTACGGCCCGTGATGTGCTGCTTTTGCCGGAAGAGGACGTGGTGGGCACCGTGACGGCGGTGCTGTACTTCCTGGATGAGTGGGGGAACCTGGTTCCCCGGCAGCGGGAGTTGGACCTTTACGAGGGCGACACACAAGCAGGGGCCGTTGTGGCTGCCCTGGCCGACGGACCGGAAAGCAAGGACCTGTTTGCCGTGTTCCCGGAGGGATTTTACGTGCGTTCGGCCTGGCAGGAGGAGGACGTGTGCTATGTGAACCTCTCCACCGCCCTTTTGGAGGAGCTGCCCGAAATTGACCCCGCAATCCTGCAAAAGGCCCTGGAGGCTGTGGGCAAGTCCCTTTGCTCCCTGGAGAACGTCAGCGAAACCTGCTTCCTGGTGGACGGTGAATACGCGCAGGAATACGGCTCCGTCAGCGTGGCGGAACCCTACGTGAATTAAAGAAGTGGGACGGTCATTGACCGTCCCACTTCTTTGCCGCAGATGACATTTTAAAACAACCACCGCACCGCCCAGGCGGAAGCCACAAAGCCCACCAGGTCTGCCGCCAGTGCTGCCGGAACGGCATGGCGCGTTTTTCGGATGCCGGCGGAGCCAAAGTATACGGCGATGGTGTAGAAGGTGGTCTCCGTGCTGCCCAGCATTACCGCCGCCGTCCGTCCGATGGTGCTGTCCGGGCCGTAGGTGGTCATCAGGTCTGTCCCCACCGCCAGGGCGCCGCTGCCGGAAACAGGGCGCACCAGCATCAGCGGCGCTGTCTCCGGCGGGATGCCCAAAAGCTCCAGTACCGGGGCACAGAGGGCGGAAAACAGCTCCGCCGCACCGGAGGCGCGGAACATACTCACCGCGGTGAGTAGTCCCACCAGAGCCGGGATGATGCGCAGAAGGACCCCCAGTCCCTCCTCGGCCCCGCGGGTCAGGGCGCTGTAGATGTCCACCCGCCTGCCCATACCGTATACCGCCACAACGGCCAGCAGCACCGGGATCACCAGGGAGGAAAGGCTCATGACCGCCCACCTCTGCGGCTGAGAAGCGCCGCCGCCGTAAGCCCCGCCGTGACGGAGAGCAGGGAGCTGAGCCACACGGCGGGCAGGATATCAAAGGGGGCGGAACTGCCCGCCGCTGCCCGTACAGAGGCCACGGTGGTGGGCAGGAGCTGGATGGAGGCGGTGTTTAACACCACCAGCAGGCAGAGTTCGTCGCTGGCCACCCCGCCGCAGCCCACCGCCATCCGCCGGGCTGCTCGGATGCCAAGGGGCGTGGCCGCGTTGCCCAGCCCCAGAAGATTGGCGGAGACATTGGCGGAGACGGCGGCAAGGGTCTCCTCGTCCCGGCAGGCCTGGGGCAGCAGCCGCCGCAGGAGGGGACGGAAGGCCCTGGCCAGCATGGCGGAGATGCCGCAGGCGTTCATGATCTCCATAACGCCGCTCCAAAGGCACATGATGCCCGCCATGGAGATGGAGAGCCGGATGGCGGAGTCCGCCCCCTCCAGGGCGGCGTTTGCCACCGCGTCGATCCGCCCCGTCCAAAGGCCGCACACCAGCGAGAGCACGACCATCGCCGTCCAGACCCAGGCCATTGCCATGATTCAGTCCCCCTTTGGAAAATTGTGAACGAGTTTTTAATTTTTGCCAATGATGATTGACATAATATAACAGAGTGTGATATTGTCAATATTGTCGAAAAACAAAAATGAAAAGGAGAAACGCTGTGAAATCGACAGGAATCGTAAGAAAAGTAGACGAATTGGGCCGGATCGTACTTCCGATCGAGATGCGGCGTACCCTGGACATCGCGGAGCGGGACGCACTGGAAATCTATGTGGAAGGCTCGTCCGTCATTCTGAAAAAATACAAGCCGAGCTGCATCTTTTGTGATGGGTCCAAGGATGTGACGGAGTTCAAGGGCAAAAACGTTTGTCCCAAATGCCTGAAAGAGCTCAAGGGCCTGTCCTTTAACTGAAAAATAAAAGCACGGAAAACCGGAGGTTTTCCGTGCTTTTTGTTATTTTTCCAGGGCGGCGGCGTAGAGTTCGTTTTTGGAGATGCCGGTGTGTTCCGCAACCTCCCTGGCGGCGTCCTTCAGGCGCATCCCCTGGTCCTTCAGGGTCAGCACCTGGCCCACGGCCTCCTCCAGGGAAAGGGCGGCTTTCTCCCGCTTGGGCGCCCCCTCCAGCACCAGAACATATTCCCCCCTGGGGGTATTCTCCTGATAGTAGGCCATGGCCTCCTCCAGGGTGGTCCGCCGGGTCTCCTCATGAAGCTTGGTCAGCTCCCGGCAAAGGGAAATGCGGCGCTCCGGGCCGAAGGTTTCACACAGGTCCTTGAGGGTGTTTTGCAGCTTGTGGGGGGCCTCGTGGAAGATCATGGTGCGTGTCTCGTACTGCAGCGATTCCAGGTGCTCCCGGCGGGCCTTTTTGTTCACGTCCAGGAAGCCCTCAAAGGTGAAGCGCCCCGTGGGCAGGCCGCTGACGGCCAGGGCATTCACAGCCGCGCAGCAGCCGGGGATGGAGATAACAGGCACGCCGTTTTCGGCGCACAGGCGCACCAGCCCCTCCCCGGGATCGGAGATGGCGGGGGTGCCGGCATCTGTCACCAGGGCGCAGCTCTCGCCCTCCAGCAGACGGGCGAGGATGGCCTGGCCCGCCGAGGCCTGGTTGTGCTCATGGTAGCTCACCAGGCTCTTTTTGATGCCGAAATGGTTCAAAAGCTTCATGGAGACCCGGGTGTCCTCCGCCGCGATAAAATCGGCCTCGCGGAGCGTGGCTTCCGCCCGGGGGGAGAAGTCCCCCAGGTTGCCGATGGGGGTGGCAACAAGATACAATGTGCCGCTCATGGCGTTTCCTCCTTGCGAAAATAGATGGCGTCCACCTCAGGGGTGGGTCTGGCGCCGCCGGCGGTCAGGATCAGCGGCGCTTCCACCGTAAGGCCGCTCTTTCCACCCCGGCTGCCCTCCAGTAAAAAAAGGGAGGGGGCGGCGGCAGCAGTAGCGCAGACGAAGCGCAGCCGCTTGGGCTCGATCCGGTGGCGGCGAAGCTCCCAAAGCACGTCCGTCAACCGCTCCGGCTTATGGACCAGGCAGAATTTCCCGCCCCAGCGGAGAAGGTAGCCAGCGGCGGCGCAGACGTCGGAAAGGGTGCAGGTGACCTCCGAGCGGGCGGAGCGCAGGGCTTCCTCCCGGGCAAGGCGGCCGCTTTCCGGGACGTAATAGGGCGGGTTGCAGACCACCAGGTCAAAGCTCCCGGTGGGAAACAGGCCTTTTACCTCCCGCAGGTCTCCCCGGCAGATGGTGAGGCGGGGGCCCAGGGCGTTTTCCTCCGCTGCCCGCCGGGCCAGCAGGGCGGCTTCCTCCTGCAGTTCAACCCCTGTGACATACAGCTCCCTTTGACGCTGCAGCAAAAGAAGGGACAAAAGCCCCGTGCCGCAGCCAAGGTCGCACACCTTCAGCCCCGGCTTCAGCCGGGGCAGGGAGGAGAGAAGGAAGGTATCCGTCCCGGGAGGGAAAAGCGCGTCGTCATAGACGAAACGAAGTCCGCCTTCGCACAGGCTTTCCCAGTGCTCCATCCACTCACCTCCCGGTCTTTCTGATAAGCCATTATAATATAAAAAGAGGGGGAGGGCAAGCCATAAGAAGGGGAGGGCAAGCCATGAAAAAGGCCCTGTATGGGCCGGCTTCCGGCCCGGCTGGGGAAGAGGCCGGAGTCCCCAGGGAAGAAGAGGGGGCTTTCTTCCGGTCAAAACAAAACACACCGTAAGCAGGGCTTACGGTGTGTTTATGTATCCTCGAAATTATTCCTCGGGGACGATGGCGCCGTTGGGGCAGCTGTCTGCGCAAGTGCCGCAGTCCAGGCAAGTACCAGCGTCGATGACGTACTGGTCGTCACCCTGGCTGATCGCACCGGCGGGGCAGACATCAGCGCAGGAACCGCAGCTGACGCAAGAAGAAGTGATCTTGTAGGCCATGGTAGCACCTCCATTAGATTTGTGATTTCAATTTTACCATACAATTCGAAAAATGCAAGGGCCCTGTTAAAATTCCGACGAGATTTTTCCCGCTTTGCAAAAATATAATCTATATACATGGGGTTTATGCATTATGAAAGGGGAGAAAACCGGAAAAACTGGAAGGACATTCAAATTGGATGAAGGGAGACACCATGAACGAGAACAGATTTTCACCCGGAGCCGAAGACGCGCTGCGCCTTGCCCAGGAGGCGGCGGGAGAGCTGGGCCACGGATATGTGGGAACGGAGCACCTGCTGCTGGGACTGATGCGCCAGGAGGAGGGGCTTGCCCACGGGGTCCTCGCGGGGGAGGGGCTGACGGAAAAGGCCCTCTTTGCTGCCATTCGCCGCAGTGTGGGGGCGGGCCTTCCCGGAAGCGATCCCAACCAGGGCCTGACGCCCCGGGCAAAGCGGGTGGTAGAACTGGCTGTGGAGGACGCCGGCCGCTTTGGGGAGCGGTGTGTGGGGACGGAACACCTGCTTGCGGGCATTCTCCGCCAGGGCAACAACATGGCCCTCCGGGTGTTGCGCTCCGCCGGGGTGGACGCCCGGCATCTTTATACGGTCCTGCTGCAAAAGCAAAGCGACGGCTCACGGGGCCGCGTCACCAGGGAAAAGCCGCCTGTCCGGGAGGAGGGAAAGGCTCTCCGGGAGTGCAGCCGTGACCTCACCGCCGAGGCGCGGGCGGGACGCCTGGACCCGGTCATCGGCCGGGAGCGGGAGATCAGCCGGGTCATCCAAATCCTCTCCCGCCGCACCAAAAACAACCCCTGCCTGTTGGGAGAGCCGGGGGTGGGGAAGACCGCCGTTGCCGAGGGGCTGGCCCGGAAGATCGCCGCGGGGGATGTGCCGGAGGAGCTTTTGGACCAGCGCATTTTGTCTTTGGACATCGCGGGGATGGTGGCGGGCACCAAGTACCGGGGTGAGTTTGAAGAGCGCATCCGCAAGGTGCTGGAGGAGGTGAAGCGGGCCGGAAACATCATCCTCTTCCTCGACGAGCTCCACACGGTGGTGGGGGCCGGCAGCGCCGAGGGGGCGGTGGACGCCGCAAACATCCTCAAGCCCGCCCTGGGCCGGGGGGAGCTGCGGCTCATCGGGGCCACGACCCTGACGGAATACCGCCGTTATATCGAAAAGGACGCCGCCCTGGAGCGCCGCTTCCAGCCGGTGACGGTAAGCGAGCCTGACGGGGGGGCGGCGCTGGAGATCCTGCGGGGGCTCCGGGAGCGCTATGAGCGCCACCACGGCCTGAACATCACGGAGGAGGCCCTGGAGGCCGCCGTCCGCCTTTCCCAGCGCTATCTCCCGGATCGTTTCCTGCCGGACAAGGCCATCGACCTGATGGACGAGGCAGCCTCCCGGGTCCGCATGGAAGGGGAACTGCCCTCCGAGGAGCTGAAGGCGCTGGAGGAAAAGATCACCTCCGCCGTCCGGGACAAGGACGAGGCCATCGCAAAGCAGGACTATGAGGGGGCCGCCAAGCTCCGGGACATCGAACGCAGCTTTCGCGCCCAGGCGGAGGCCGAGCGGGAGAGCCGCCGCACCCGGACCCACCACCGCCGCAGCGTCACGGCGGAGGATGTGGCCGCCGTGGTCTCCACCTGGACGGGTGTTCCCGTCACTCATCTGACCCAAAGCGAGGGGGAAAAGCTTTTGCATATGGAGGAGGTCCTCCACCGCCGGGTAGTGGGGCAGGATGCAGCGGTCCGGGCCCTGGCCAGGGCTGTCCGCCGGGGCCGCGTGGGCTTGAAGGACCCCCGGCGTCCCATAGGCTCCTTCCTGTTCCTGGGCCCCACGGGCGTTGGCAAAACGGAGCTTTGCAAGGCCTTGGCGGAGGTGCTTTTCGGAGACGAGGGGGCGCTTTTGCGCTTTGATATGTCCGAGTATATGGAGCGCCACACCGTCTCCCGCCTCATTGGTTCTCCTCCGGGATATGTGGGACATGAGGAGGGGGGACAGCTTACGGAAAAGGTGCGCCGCCGGCCCTACAGTGTGGTGCTCTTCGACGAGATGGAAAAGGCCCACCAGGATGTGTGGAACGTGCTGCTGCAGATTCTGGATGACGGACGTATTTCCGACGCCCAGGGGCGGCAGGTGGATTTTCGCAACACCGTCATCGTCATGACCAGCAACGTGGGCGCAAAGCGCCTCACCTCCCCGGGGACGAAATTGGGCTTCACTACGGCGGGGGAGAGCGAAAATCGGCGGGAGGAGGCCGTCATGGCGGAGCTGCGGGAGACCTTCCGGCCGGAATTTTTGAACCGGGTGGATGAGACCATCCTCTTCCATGCCCTGGGGGAAGGGGAGATCAGGGAGATCGCCCGGCGGATGCTTTTGGACCTTGCCGGGCGGATGGCCGTCATGGGGATCGCCCTGGAAACGGAGGAATCCGCACTGGAAGTCCTGGCCCGGGCGGGCTTTGATCCCAAATACGGTGCCCGTCCCCTGCGCCGCAGCCTCCGCACCCTGGTGGAGGACCCGGTGGCGGAGGAGGTCCTTTCGGGGCGCCTGCGGGCGGGAGACACTGCGGTGCTCACCACAGAGGAGGGAAGGATCGTCATAAAGGCCCCCCTTTCCCATGTTACTTGATTTATTCACAATTTCACGCTATGATATGGGTATCAGAAAGACCGGATCAACGAAAAGGAGGGCCTTTTATGGCATTTACCTTCAATTTCGGCGGCGGATTCAATCCCGGCGGCTTCGGCGGCTTTACGCCCCCGGCGCAGGGCAGCGAATCCTTCCAGACAAAGCCGCCCAAACCCAGAAAACCCCGTAAGGCCATCGGCAACGCCTTCACCCGGACCCTCATCAACCTGGGTGTGACGCTGGTATTCGCACTGGCCTACTTCTATCTGGAGCTGCCCGCGCTGAACTTCCACGCGGAGGAGTTCTATGCCTTCGTCTTCCTGGTGTGCGTGGTCTATTGCGCCTGTGCCGTGATCACCTCCGGCTTTCAGGGAGATGGCTTCAAGGGCTACGTCGGCTTTGTGAAAAAGCAGTGTACCATCCCCTTTATCCTCTTCATCGGCATGATCGCCGCCATCGCCATCGGTGCCCTCTCCTCCTGGGTGGTGCTGCGGGCGGGGAGCTACAGTGAACTCCTTCCCCTGCGGGAGGGCGGCGACTTCACCGCCGGCGTGGAGGAGATCAGCTATAACCAGATCCCCATGCTGGACGCCGACTCCGCCCAGCGCCTTGGAAACCGCAAGCTGGGCGAGCTGAGCGACATGGTCTCTCAGTTTGAGATCCTGCCCACCTATACCCAGATCAACTATCAGGGCCGCCCTGTCCGGGTGACCTCCCTGCGCTACGGCGATCTGATCAAGTGGTTTACCAACCGCTCCCAGGGCCTTCCGGCCTATATCATCATCGACATGGTGACCCAGGAAGCGGAGGTGGTGCGCCTGGAGGAGGGTATGAAGTACACCCCCGCGGAGCATTTCGGCCGCAACCTCTACCGGCACCTGCGCTTCCACTATCCCACCATGATGTTCGACGAGCCGGTCTTTGAGATCAACGAGGAGGGAACCCCCTACTGGGTGTGCTCCCGCATCGTCAAGACCATCGGCCTTTTCGGCGGCACGGATGTCAAGGGCGCGGTACTGGTGAACGCCATTACCGGCGAGAGCGAGTATTGGGAGGAGGTCCCCGGTTGGGTGGACCGCCTCTACTCCTCCGACATCATCATGGAGCAGTATGACTACTACGGCCAGTACCACAATGGCTTCCTGAACTCCATTTTCGGCCAGAAGGACGTGACCCTCACCACGGAGGGATACAACTATATCGCCCTGGAGGACGATGTCTATATGTATACCGGCATCACCTCCGTCACCTCCGACCAGTCCAACATCGGCTTCATCCTCTCCAACCAGCGCACCAAAGAGACCAGCTTTTACCGGGTGGCCGGCGCCACGGAGTATTCCGCCATGGAGTCCGCCCAGAGCCAGGTGCAGCAGATGCGCTATGAGGCCACCTTCCCCCTGCTTTTGAACATCGCCGAGCAGCCCACCTATTTCATGGCCCTCAAGGGCGCCGACGGGCTGGTGAAAATGTACGCCATGGTAAACGTGGAGCAGTACCAGATCGTTTCCACCGGCGCAACGGTGGCGGAGTGCGAGAAGAACTACCGCCAGTCCCTCTCCCACAACGGCCTTATCAGCGCGGGAGATACCACCCTCACCGGCCAGGGCCAGGAGCAGACCGGCACCATCGCCGAGATCCGCTCCGCCGTCATCGAGGGCAACACCCATTACTATATCCGCATGGAGCAGGGGCTTGCCTATCTGGATTTCAGCGCCGCCCAGACGCCGGAGGCCGTCCTTTTGAATGTGGGTGACACCATTGTCTATACCTTCGTGACGGAAAGCGCCCAGTTCCCCACCGGCGGTATCGTCACTGCCACGGATTTCCGCTACGCCGGGTAAAAACTTCAAAAAACGGCAGGAAATTTCTGAAAAACCGTTGACAAGGGTTTCATTCGTTGTTATACTTGATAAGCCGCTTTGAATGGGTCTGAAAGTGTGCGGAGAGCACCGCCCCCGACAGCGAGCCCGTAAATGAAGGAGTTGAAAGAGAAATGAACGCAATCATCGTGACCGGCGGCAAGCAGTACAAGGTCGCAGAGGGCGACGTGGTCTTCATCGAGAAGCTGGACCAGGAAGCCGGCGACGTCGTCAAGTTTGACCAGGTTCTGGCTATCATCGACGGCGAAGAGGCCACCTTCGGCACCCCCGTGGTGGAGGGCGCCTGCGTGGAGGCCAAGATCGTCAAGAACGGCAAGGGCAAGAAGATCCGCATCTTCAAGTACAATGCCAAGAAGGGTTACCGCAAGCGTCAGGGCCATCGCCAGCCTTACACCAAGGTTGAGATCGCCAAGATCGTTCGCTGAGCATGACCACCATCACATTCCGCATGGAGGGCGACCGCATCGTCGGTTTTGACTCTCAGGGCCACAGCGGCTACGCCGAGGCTGGCGAGGATATCGTCTGCGCGGCCATCACCAGCGCCATCCGCCTGGTGGAGGCCACCATCAACGACGTACTGGGCCTGGCGGCATCCGTGAAGGTGAAGGAAAGCGAGGCCCTCATCTCGCTCCGTCTGCCGGGAGGACTTGCCCCCACGGCCGAGAGCACCTGCCAGGCGCTTCTGACAGGATTGATGGTCTACTTTGCCCAGCTCCACGACGAGTATCCCGAACATATTGAAGTTCTGGAGGAAGATTGATTCCTCCCCATCATTCTAAAGAAAGGATGGTCCCTATCATGATTCGTATTGGTCTTCAGTTCTTCGCCCACAAGAAGGGCGGCGGCTCCACCAAGAACGGCCGTGACTCCGAGTCCAAGCGCCTTGGTCCCAAGCGCGCTGATGGTCAGTTTGTCAAGGCCGGCAACATCCTGGTTCGCCAGCGCGGCACCCACATCCATCCGGGTGTGAACGTCGGCATCGGCAGCGACGATACCCTGTTCGCCACCGCCACCGGCACCGTTCGCTTCGAGCGTCTGGGCAAGGATCGCAAGCAGGTTTCTGTTTACGAGGCTCAGTAATCAATCAGGCAAAAAGCTCCGATCGAAAGATCGGAGCTTTTTTCGCTTGAGGTGCCCTTCGCAGCTCCGGCAGCCTCGGGGGGGGCCTATCCGAAGCTCCGCTTCGATACCGGATGGGTAGGGCCGGCCAACGGAGGCGGCAGCGAGGGGAAAATTAGGCAAAACCCCGCTTTTTCCTTGACGCGGGTGCATATTTTCGCTAAAATGGTGAAAACATCCATTGAAAAGAATTGAAATACGAGAGGTACCTCATGGCAGCATCTTTTATTGATAAGGCCCGCATCAGCGTTCGCGCCGGCAACGGCGGCAACGGGGCGGTTGCCTTCCACCGGGAAAAATATGTGGCGGCCGGCGGCCCTGACGGCGGCGACGGCGGCCGGGGCGGTTCCATCGTTCTGGTGGTGGACGACAATATGTCCACCCTGATGGACTTCCGCTATAAGCGCAAGTATGTGGCCTCCAACGGCATGGACGGCCAGGGCGGCCGCCGGCACGGGAAGGACGGCGAGGATCTTGTCATCAAGGTCCCCCGGGGTACGCTGGTGCGGGATGCCGAGACCAATGAGATCATTCAGGATATGTCCGGTCAGGAGCCCTATGTCCTCTGCCGCGGCGGCCGGGGCGGCTGGGGCAATATGCACTTTGCCACCCCCACCCGTCAGGTGCCCCGCTTTGCCAAGGGGGGACTCCCCGGCGAGAGCCACGACGTGGTGCTGGAGCTGAAGCTCCTGGCGGACGTGGGCCTTATCGGCTTCCCCAATGTGGGCAAATCCACTCTGCTCTCCGTTGTCTCCAAGGCCCAGCCCAAGATTGCAAACTACCACTTTACCACCCTGTTCCCCAACCTGGGAGTGGTGTGGGTGGATGAGGGCGTCAGCTTTGTGATGGCCGACATCCCCGGTATCATCGAGGGGGCCAGCGAGGGTGCGGGCCTGGGCCACGATTTCCTGCGCCATATTGACCGCTGCCGCCTTCTGGTTCACGTGGTGGACGTTTCCGGCTGTGAGGGCCGGGATCCGGTGGCGGATTTTGAGGCCATCAACGAGGAATTGAAGCACTACAGCGCCGACCTTGCCGCCCGTCCCCAGATCGTGGCGGCCAACAAGGTGGATATCATGGCGGACCCGGAGAATCTGGAGCGCCTGCGGGCTCATGTGGAGGCCCAGGGCTACACCTTCTTTGCCATGTCCGCCGCCGCCCACCAGGGGACCCGGGAGCTGGTGCAGAAGATCGCCCAGCAGCTTGCCACGCTGCCGCCCGTCACCGTCTATGAGCCTGAGTATGTGCCCAAGCCCTATGTGGTGGATGATTCCGCACCTTTGGATATCCAGCGCGCCGAGGACGGCACCTGGCTGGTGGAGGGGCCCTGGCTGCAGCGCCTTATGGGCAACATCAACTTTGCCGACTACGAAAGCCGGATGTATTTCGACAAATGCCTTCGGGATTCCGGCCTCTTCCAGACGCTGGAGGAGATGGGAATCGAGGATGGCGACATTGTCTCCATGTACGACTTCGAGTTTGAATACCAGCGCTGAAAGGAAACGGCCCAAAGTCCGGACAGGCTCGGATTCCTGTAAGGTCTTTTCCCATAAGCTGAAAATTGCTCTCCTCTTGGAGAGCAATTTTTTTAATATCAGAGCAGGGATGCCTGAAAGCGATTCGCATCCCATGGCGGTTTTCCTGTCCTATATGGATTTGAATGGCGGTGCCTTCACTGGAATCGGCCGGGCATCGGCTTCTATCGTTCCATGGGCGCGGAACCCATGAAGGACCGGACAGTCTCCCATATCGCCGGTGACACGTTAAAAAGCCTGGCCGGTCATTGACCGCAGGAAGTACGGCAGGAAAAAGGGAGGCAGAAAAATCCCCGGCATCCTTTTAGGAAGCCGGGGATAATGTTACAGCGTCTTGAGGAATGCCTCTATGCGGTCCAGGCCGCGCTTGAGATCCTCGTCGGAATAGCAGTAGGAAAGGCGCATATAGCCTTCAGTGCCGAAGTATACGCCGGGGATCAGGCCCACCAGGCCCTCCTGAAGCATCTTGGTGCAGAAGGTCACGGAGTCCATGCCGTACTTTTCGATGTTGATGAACATGTAGAAGGCACCCTCAGGCTCCTGTACCTCCAGACCCATATCCACCAGGCGCTTGTAGACGTACTCCTTCCGCTTCCGGAACAGCTCCGTCACCGGTTTGGTGTCGCTCTCCAGGGCGGCCACGCAGGCCCGCTGCACAAAGGAGGGCACGCTGGTCACACAGTTTTGATGGAAGATCTGCAGCCGGTCCCGGATGGGGGCGTCGGCCATGCAGTAGCCAAGGCGCCAACCGGTCATGGCGTAGGGCTTGGAAAAGCTCTGGACGATGATGATGCGGTCCCGCATATCCTGATACTCGGAGAAACTGTGGTAGTCGCCGGTGTAGGTCAGGGTGCGGTATACGTCGTCGCAGACCACGAAAATGGGCTTGTCCAGCAGGATGTCATGGATGCCGTCCAAGGTTTCCTTGGTGTAGATGCAGCCGGTGGGATTGTTGGGAGAGGTGAGGATGATGGCCTTGGTTTTGTCCGTAATGGCGGCCTTCAGTGCCTCCGGGTCGATCTGGAAGCGGTTTTTCTCCGTGGGCAGCATCACCGGAACGCCCCGGCAGAGCTGAACGATGGACTCGTAAAGGCCAAAGGCGGGGGTGGGGATGATGACCTCATCGCCGGGGTTGAGAAGGGTGGAGAAGATGACGAACAGGCTCTCTGTGGCGCCCACGGTGGCGATGATCTCTTCGGGGGAGTAGTGGAGGCCGTGCCGCTCCGCCTCGAATTTGGAGATGGCCTCCAACAGATAGGGATAGCCGTTGCCGGGAGGATAGTGGGTATCGTTGCTATCCAGGGCGGCCTTGGCAGCCTCCTTCACCGCCTCCGGCGTGTCCAGGTCCGGTTCGCCGATGGTCAGGCCGCAGGCGCCCGGAGTGTCCCGCACCAAGTAAGTGAAGCGGCGGATGCCGGAGGGCTCCACATTTAAAACGGCGCTGTTGAGAGTCAGTTCCATGGGGGATTCACACTCCTTATTGATTTAAAGCGATATATTGTAACCAGTATATGCCTGAAAAAACGGATTGTCAATGGGGAATGGGGCGGCTTATTCCGGGAGGATCTCCCGCACGGTGAGGGTATCTCCCGCCACAGAGAATTTCACCTCCAGCCCCGCGAAGCCGAAGCCATAGACCCGCTCCGGGTCGTTGTGATAGTGGGGGCGGGGATCCTGGGCCAGCACTCCTCTGAGGGCAGCTCTGCGGCCTTCCGGGATCTTTTCCAGAAGCTCCTGGGGGATCTCCACCTGCAGCATTTCCCCGGCGGGGACGGAGGCAAAGCCGCCCACGGCCTCCGGGTGGCAGTCGGCATAGGGAATGTAAGGCTTGATGTCCAGGATGGGGGTGCCGTCCATCAGATCCGCTCCCCGGATGCACAGGACGGCCCCGTGTTCCGCGGTTTGCCGGATGCCCTCCAGCCGTACGCAGGACAGGGCGATAGGATTGGGCCGGAAGGGGGAGCGGGTGGCAAAGACACCCATGCGGGTATTTCCGCCCAGGCGGGGCGGGCGCACTGTAGGGGACCAGGTCTCCCGCAGGGCCTGGTTAAAGACCCACACCAGCCATACGTGGGAGAAGCCCTCCAGTCCCCGCAGGGCGTCGGCGCTGCGGTATTCCGGCTCAAAGACGATGGTGGATTCCAGGGCGTCCACCAGGCCGCTTTGCCGGGGCACACCAAACTTGGTGGAAAAATCGCTGTGGATGCGGCCAATGACTTTCATGGAAAATTGCTGCATGGTATCGCTCCCTTTGTCGTAATAAAATCATTATACAGGATCCAGTGCCGGATTGGAATCAAAAAAACGACCGCCTGTGGGCGGTCGTTTGCGGTCAGATGCCAAATTGCAGGCGGTACATTTGGGTCAGGGTGAAGAAGTGCCCGCCCTTGATGAGGTTGGCGGCCATCTGGCGGCGGGGATGGAGGCCTTGGGGGGTGATGGCGGCGATGGCCTGGGCTATTTCCTCCTGCCGGCAAAGCTCCTCCACGGCCCGCTGCTTCTTTCGGACGGGAATGGGATTTTCCCTGCTGTACTCGTTTTCGACGGCGGCCAGCAGACCCACCCAGTTGTTGTTCTCCTGCCACTGGGGACGCAGCCCTTCCAGGTCATACTGCTTTGCCAGAGCCTCCTTGCGCTCCATAAAGCGGCGGAAGGTGGCGTAAAAGTCCTTTTGGTAGCCATGGCGGGAGGAGGGATTCAGGAAAAAGCGGTAGAGGACCTGCTCCGTCACAGCGAGCTTTTTGGCGTTGCAGAAATACTCCATCACAAAGAGCTCATCGGCCCTGTAGTCTCCCTGGAAGCTCAGATGGGAGGAACGGATCACCTTGGCAGAGAACAGATAACGCCAGACGCTGCCGTTGAATACCGGAGGCATCAGCCGGTCGCCCAGAAGGGGGGCCACGATCCTCTCCCGGATGGCGGCATCATCGTAAACGCCCTGCTCCAGCAGCTTTACCTCCGTCTTGGAGCCGTCGGCGGCCAGATTCAGGTGGGCGCAGCCCACGGTATCCGCACCGCTTTGCTGCTGGAGGGACCACAGGGTCTCCAGGGCCTGAAATTCATAGCGGTCAGCCACATCCAAAAAGGCGATGAACTCGCCCTTGGCCTCCCGCAGGCCCAGGTTCCGGGCCTCGCCGGTGCCGCTGGATTTCCGGCGGTGGAACACCCGGATGCGGTCATCCTCCCGGGCGCACTCGTCACAGATCGCCGGGGAAGCGTCGGTGCTGCCGTCGTCCACCAGTAGCAGCTCCCAATCCTGGAAGCTCTGCATGCGCACGCTTTCCGCACAGTTTTTCAAATAGGCTTCCCCTTGATGGACGGGAACGATCACAGAGATGCTGGGCATGATACCACTCCTCAATCGGTTCGTAATGGAGCTATTTTAGCGCATTTGCCGGGGAAGGTCAAGAACCGTTCCGAAAGAGGAACCGGCCGCCTGAAAAGGCGGCCGATTCCTGTTTTTCTGCTTAGAGAACCAGGGAGGGTGCGCTGTAGACCCGGCCCTTCAGTTCGCTGTTGAGCATATAGAGGCCCTTGGCGTCGGTGCCGAAGAGCTCCATCTTGGTAATCATATCGGAGGCGTTTTTCTCCTCCTCGCCCTGCTCCTTCACGAACCAGTCCAGAAGCTGCATGGTGCGGAAATCATGGACCTCGAAGGCGGCGGCATAAATGTCGTTGATGAGGCTGGTGACGTATTTTTCGTGGGCCAGGCCTGCCTTCAGGGGGGCCATGCGGTCGCCCATTTCCCATTCGGGCTTAGCGATGGCCTCAAAGGTGACCTTCTGACCATTGTTCAGCAGATACTGGTAAAACAGCATCGCGTGGTCCCGCTCCTCCTGGGCCTGGATGCGGTACCAGTTCTCAAAGCCATCCAGACCCTCTTCGGCGTAGTAGTTGGAAAAATCCAGATAAAGGTAAGCGGAGTAGAGCTCCTTGTTGATCTGCTCGTTGAGCAGCTTGGCAACTTTGGTATCCATAAATTACATTCCTTTCGTATGATGGGGAAATCAGTGGCCCGGGCCCTCATGGGTTCAGCCCTTGTATTCCACATACAGCTCCCGGACGTCACTGCCGGCGGTCTTGGGGGCCGGATCCGCCTTGGGGGCTGCCTTGGGAGCCGCCTTGGGGGCGGGATCAGCGGGCAGTTCATGGTTGGGGTCGTCGCGCCACTTCAGGAAGTCGGGCGCCACCTGGGGGAAGAGGGCCAGGGACAAAACGTCCTCGTCGCTCTTGGCAAGGTCTGCGTATTGGGTGCGGTACTTCTCCAGCTCCGGCTGCAGCAGGTCCGCGGGACGGCAGGTGATGACGTCCTCGGGCTTGATGCCCGCCTTGGCCCGGATCTCCTCGTTGACGGCGCCGGGCAGGCTGCCGTACTCGCCCTTGAGCATGGCCTTGGACTCCTTGGGGAAGACCTTGTAGCGCTCGCCCAGGATGATGTTCATTACCGCCTGGGTGCCCACGATCTGGCTGGAGGGGGTGACCAGGGGAGGATAGCCGAAGTCCTTGCGGACCCGGGGGATCTCCGCCAGCACGTCGTAGTATTTGTCTTCCTTGCCGGCCTGCTTAAGCTGGGAGATGAGGTTGGAGAGCATACCGCCGGGAACCTGGTAGAGCAGCGTGTTGGTGTCCACGTTCAGCACCTTGGGGTCCAGGCTTCCGGTATCCTTCAGCCGCTGGGCCACCTTGCGGAAGTGGGCGGCGGCCTGGCTCATCTTGCCAAGGTCCAGTCCGGTGTCCCGGACGGTGCCCTGCAGGGTGGCCACCAGGGACTCGGTGGAAGGCTGGGAGGTGCCGTTGGCCATGGGGGAGAGGGCGGTATCCACGATGTCAACACCCGCGTAGGCGGCCATCAGGTAGACCATGTCGCCGGTGCCGGTGGTGTTGTGGGTGTGGAGATGGATGGGGACGCTCACCGTTTCCTTCAGGCGCTTGATGAGGGAATAGGCGTCCATGGGCAGAAGCAGGTTCGCCATGTCCTTGACGCAGATGACGTCGGCGCCCATCTGCTCCAGCTCCTTGGCCAGCTTGACGAAATACTCCTCGCTGTGGATGGGGGAGATGGTATAGCTGAGGGTGGCCTCCACCATGCCGCCGTACTTCTTGGTGGACTTGATGGCCTGCTCCAGATTGCGTACATCGTTCAACGCATCGAAGATCCGGATAATGTCGATGCCGTTTTCAATGGACTTGCGGCAGAACGCATCCACCACGTCGTCGGCGTAGTGCTTGTAGCCCAGGATGTTCTGGCCGCGGAAGAGCATTTGCAGCTTGGTGTTGGGCAGGGCTTTGCGCAGCTTGCGCAGGCGCTCCCAGGGGTCTTCCTTCAAAAAGCGCATGCACGAGTCAAAGGTGGCGCCGCCCCAGCATTCCAGGGACCAGTAGCCGATGGAGTCCAGCACCTCGCAGGCGGGGAGCATATCCTCCACACGCATACGGGTGGCTGCCTGGGACTGGTGGGCGTCACGGAGGATGGTGTCCGTGATATAAAGTGGTTTCTTAGACAAGAATTCCATGTTTTCCATTACATTACTCCTTCATGCCGGTTTTCGTGGGGGGTGTGGCCGGGAGATTACTGGATGATGCAAAGCTGGGCGTTGGTGTCCACCATGTCGCCCACGTTCACGCTCACGGAGACGATGGTGCCGGCTCTGGGGCTGAGGATCTCGTTTTCCATCTTCATGGCTTCCAGGACCATCAGCTGCTGGCCCTCCTGGACTGCGGTGCCGGGCGCCGCGTTCACGGAGAGGATCTTGCCGGGGAAGGGGGCTACCAGCGCCTCGGCACCGGCGGCAGGCGCGGGCGCGGGGGCCGGTGCGGGTGCGGGAGCCGGTGCGGGCGCCGGCGCGGGCGCGGGAGCAGCGGCGGGGGCAGCATCGGTCAGGGCTTCCAGTTCGATCATGTAGGCGGTGCCGTTGACGGTGACTTTATATTTTTTCATAGATGTTTCTCCTTCAACAGATTTCTTCTCTTACAGTTTTTGAATGGACAGGATGCGGATGCGGGTGATGTCGGTGCCCAGCTCCTCTGCAAGGGCGGCAGACACGGCGGCCACCACTTCCTGGCTGGGGGTGTCAGCGGCTGCGGGGGCAGCGGGGGCGGCAGGAGCGGCGCTTTGCTCCGGATTGCGGCGCTTCAGCAGCGCGATGGCTTCCGCCACTGCGATCACAGCGGCAACCGCGAAGCCGATGGTTGAGTAGTCCATATACTCCCTCCCATTTTTTATGATATCGTTATTATTATAGCAACCCCCGTCAAAGAATACAATTACGGAATTTTTGCGGGACGCTCAAAGCTCGAAGCTACTTTTTGTGAATTATGACGGTGATTTTAAAGAAAAACGATTGCTGACTCTCGCATCATGCCGGGGAATGTGGTATAATCGGGGGCGGAAAGGAATGAAAAGCGAGGAGGAATGAAATCTTTGCGATATCGAAACATTGTGGAAGGGTGCTTTCTTGTCCGACCCAACCGCTTCATCGCCCATGTGGACATCGGTGGGCGCAGGGAGGTGGCCCATGTGAAAAACACCGGCCGGTGCCGGGAGCTGCTGCTCCCCGGCGCCCGGGTCTATCTGGAGGAAAACCGCAGTCCCTCCCGGAAAACGGCCTACGACCTGGTGGCTGTTGAAAAGGGGGAGCGTCTCATCAACATGGACTCCCAGGCTCCCAACAAGGTCTTTGCGGAGTGGGCGCTGGCGGGAGGATTTTTGCCGGGTGTCACCTCGCTCTGGCCGGAGTACTCCTATGGGGACTCCCGGCTGGATTTTGCCGTGGAAACGCCCCGGGGGCTCCATCTGGTGGAGGTCAAGGGTGTGACGCTGGAGGCGGAGGGAGCGGTGTATTTTCCCGACGCTCCTACGGAGCGGGGCGTGAAGCACCTGCAGGAGCTGCGCCGGGCGGCGGAGGCAGGGATTGACGCGACCATATTCTTTGTGGTACAACTGGAAGGAGCGAAAAGCCTCTCTCCCAACGATTCCACCCATCCGGCCTTTGGCCGGGAGCTGCGCCGGGCGGCGGAGGCGGGGGTGAACGTGCGGGCCTTCGACTGCCTGGTGACGCCGGAGAGCCTTGCCATCCACCGGGAGATCCCTGTTATCCTATGATTATCGAGAATGGAAGTCACGTATGAGCATTGTGGAACTGTTCCTGATCGGCATCGGCCTGTCCATGGACGCCTTTGCGGTGGCTGTTTGCCAGGGCCTTGGTATGCGGCGGCTGGATCTGCGCCGGGCCGGGGTTATCGCCCTCTTTTTCGGCGGTTTTCAGGCGCTGATGCCTCTTGCGGGCTGGGTTCTGGGATCTGCCTTTTCCGCCTACATCCAGCGCTTTGACCATTGGGTGGCCTTTGTCCTGCTGTGCTTCATCGGCGCCAATATGGTGCGGGAGGCCCTTTCCGGAGAAGAGGAAGAGGAGTGCTGCTGCGGTGAGACATTGGATTATAAGCGGCTGTTTCTCATGGCCGTGGCCACCAGCATCGACGCGCTGGCGGTGGGTGTCACCTTCGCTTTTTTGGACGTCATCATCCTCCCCGCCATCGCCATCATCGGTTGTACCACCTTCGTCCTCTCCCTTGGGGGCGTGGCCGTGGGCAACTACTTCGGCGCGCGGTATAAGCGCCGGGCCGAGCTGACCGGCGGCGTCATATTGATTCTTCTGGGTGTGAAGATCCTGCTGGAACACCTGGGGATCCTGGGATAAGGACTTCCCGAGGGAAGGATATGGAACCGGCCGGCGTGCCGGCCTGACAGGAAAGGAGCATCCGGTATGAAACGACAGGACTTCCAGACTGTTCTGGACCGTCTCCGCTCCGGAGAAACGGCGGAGCTCACCGTGGAAGCGGAGGGCACTTCCTACCTCCGCGCCTTCCGGCCCGGAGAACGGCTGCTGCTCCTTGGCGGCGGCCATATCGCCCAGCCCCTGTGCGGCCTTGCGGCAAAGCTGGGCTTTTCCGTATTTGTGGCGGATGACCGGCCGGAATTTTCCTCCGCCAGCCGTTTCCCTGAGGCGAAGGGGACCTTCTGTGCGGATTTCCCCACCGCCATCCATACCTTCGGCGTCCGGGAGAGGGACTATGTGGCCGTTATCACCCGGGGACACCGCTGCGATGCGCAGTGCCTGCGGACCCTCCTGCCCGGCACGATGCCGAAGTATCTGGGTATGATCGGCTCCCGGCGGCGCACCGCCGCCCTGCTGGCCCTTTTGAAGGACGAGGGCTTCGACCCCGCCCGCCTTGCAGCCATCCGCACCCCCATCGGCCTTCCCATCGGGGCGCTGACCCCCCAGGAGATCGCTGTTTCCATCGCGGCGGAGCTGATCTTCGTCCGCCGCGCCGGCGCGCCCCGCTACGGAGAGGGGCAGCGCCTGGTGAATGAGGATGTGGATCTTAAGACCTTGACATATCTTGCGGAGGACAGCTCTCCCAAAGCGCTGGCCCTGGTGCTGGAGACCAGCGGTTCCACACCCGCCAAGTCCGGGAGCCTCATGGCGGTGGATGCCGCCCTGCGCATCACGGGAACCATTGGCGGAGGCTGCGGCGAAAATGCCGCCGCCCAGGCGGCCTTCCGCCTGATCGGGACGGGGGAGAGCCGGCTCCTCACCGTCCGCATGGACCACGATGTGGCCGCCGACGAGGGCATGGTCTGCGGCGGCAATATGCTGGTTTTTCTCAGCGATATCACATAAGGAGACACTATGGCAAAGGAATTAGAGGCGTACCAGATCGCCGAGCGCAGCATCATTAAAAAATACCGCCGGGAGCTGTGGAAGCCCTTCATCGCCGCGGTGAAGCGCTACGGGCTTATCAACCCCGGCGACAAGATTGCCGTGTGCATCTCCGGAGGCAAGGACTCCATGCTTATGGCAAAGCTTCTGCAGGAGCTGCAGCGTCACACGGAATCCCCCTTTGAACTGGTGTTTTTGGTGATGGACCCCGGCTATAATGAGATGAACCGCCGCAAGATCGAGGAAAACGCGGCCCTGCTCCACATCCCCGTCACCATTTTTGATTCGGATATCTTTGATGTGGCCAACTCCGTGGAGCAAAACCCCTGCTACCTCTGCGCCCGGATGCGCCGGGGCTTCCTCTACGCAAAGGCCCGGGAGCTGGGCTGCAATAAGATCGCCCTGGGCCACCACATGAGCGACGTCATCGAGACCACCGTCATGGCCATGTTCTACGGCGCCCAGATCCAGGCCATGCCCCCCAAGATCCACAGCAAGAATTTCCCCGGAATGGAGCTTATCCGCCCCATGTACTGCATCCATGAGGACCACGTCATCGCCTGGTGCCGTTACAATCACCTGGACTTTATCCGCTGTGCCTGCCGCTTCACGGAGCAGTGCGCGGAAAACGACAGCAAGAGCGGAAGGTCCAAGCGCCAGGAGATCAAGGAGCTGATCCGGGAGCTGAAAAAGAACAACCCTACCATCGAAAAAAGCATTTTTGCCAGCATACACGATGTGCAGCTGGATACCATGGTGGGCTATAAATACCGCGGAAGGGAGCACCCCTTCACGGAGATGTACGAAAGGAAGGATGAACCATGATCCCCACACCTCAGGAAGCCTATGAGCTTTTGAAAGAGTACAATGAAGGCGATTTCCATTTGAAGCACGGCCGCATCGTGGGCGATGTGATGCGCTGGTACGCCGTGGAGCTGGGCTACGGTGACGAGGCCGATTTCTGGCAGACCGTCGGTATCCTCCACGACCTGGATTTTGAGCGCTGGCCCGAGGAGCATTGCACCAAGGGCATCGAGCTGATGCGGGAGCGGAACATCGACGAGCGGATCGTCCGCGCCTGCGCCAGCCACGGCTACGGCCTCCGCGTGGACATCCAGCCGGAGCACCAGATGGAAAAGGTGCTCTATGCCACGGACGAACTGACCGGCCTCATCGGCGCGGCGGCGGTGATGCGCCCCTCCAAGAGCGTCAGTGACCTGGAGGTCAAGTCCGTGAAGAAGAAGTTCAAGGACAAGAAGTTCGCCGCCGGCTGCTCCCGGGACGTCATCCTCAACGGCGCGGAGATGCTGGGGTGGGATCTGGATACCCTGCTGGATAAAACCATCCTTGCCATGCGGGCAAGCGACAACGTGGATTGAGAACATATATTCCAAAGCCAGCGATACCCGTCCTCCGGGTATCGCTGGCTTTTCTGAAAACGCCGGGCGCGCCGCACAAAAGCGGCGCGCCCGGCGTTTCAAAGAGATGAAAAAGAGAATTTACAGGAGAGTGAGAAAGGAGAGAAAAGGAACATCTATTTCAAGCTGTTTCCGCAGGGCTGCCGCATATGGCGCTTTTTGCCTTGCCGCAGCGTCTGCCGCGAAGCGCCCTCAGCCGCGGGAACAGGGAGTAGATCAGTTGTAGCGGCGGTTGCCGAAGAAATACTCAAAGAGGTCGTAGGGGTTGGTGTAATAGCCGCCGTTGTTCTGGGAATTGCCCTGGGAGGGCTGCTGCTGGGCGGTGTTGGTCTGCTGGTCGGCAGGCACCGCGCCCCAGGTGACCTCCACGGTGGTGGAGGCGCCGTCACGGTAGATGGTGAAGGTGGCGGTATCACCGGCGGAATACTGTTTCTTGACCTTGGTGAGGTCCTCCATGGAGGTGATTTCACTGTCGTCGATCTTGGTGATGACGTCGCCCAGCCTGAGCCCCGCGTCAGCGGCGGCACAGCCCTCCTCCACGGAGTAGACGAACACGCCCTTGGTGATGTTGTAGCGGTACTGGGCGGCCATCTGTTCGGTCATGGTGCCGCCGGTGATGCCCAGGTAGGGCTTGTTGGTGACATAGCCGTTGGTCATGATGTCCTCAATCATGGCGATGACGTCATTGATGGGGATGGCGAAGCCCAGGCCCTCCACGGATTCGGTGGCATAGCTGGAATACTTGGCGGAGACGATGCCCACCACCTCACCGTACTGGTTCATGAGGGGGCCGCCGGAGTTGCCGGGGTTGATGGAGGTATCGGTCTGGATCATGTTGAAGGGGGTGCCGGAGACGTTGATGGTGCGGTTCACACTGGAGACCATACCGCCGCTCATGGAGAAGGTCAGCTCGCCCAGGGGGTTGCCGATGGCAAGCACCCGGTCGCCCACGTTCAGATTTCCACTGTCGCCCAGGGTCACGCAGGGCAGGTCGCTGGCGTCAATCTTGACCACGGCGATATCGTAATCCTCATCACCGCCGATGTACGTGGCGTCGAAGGTGTCACCGTTGTAAAGGGTGACTTTGATGGTGCTGGCGTCCTTCACCACATGGAAGTTGGTGACGATATAGCCGTCCTTGGTAAGGACGAAGCCGGAGCCGGCGGAGGCGGACTCGGTGACCTGGCCGAAGATGTTGGTGCCGCCGCTGACGGTGGTGTTGATGGAGACAACGCTGTTGACGTTGGCGGCGTAGACCTCCGCGTCGCTCATCAGCTTGCTGTTATCCACGGTATGGGTCACCACCTCCGCAGCGGGCCGGTTGGAGACATTGACCTGGGTGGTGATCTTTCCGCCGGAGCGGGTGACGCCCCAGGCCACGCCGCCGCCCACCGCACCGCCAAGCAGTGCGCAGCAAAGGGCCAGGGCGGTGATTTTCATTCCGGTGTGCTGCTTCTTTACAGGCTTCATCTCCTGAATGGGGGGCGGCGTCTGCCGGTAGGGGTCATAGGAATCGTCACCGGTGCGGGCATCATACCGCTGGCCGGGCTGGACGTCGTCCTGAGAATAGGAGTAATGATAAAGATTCTGATCGTCGTTATACATAACATCCTCCTGAGTTTATGCCGTTGTTCCTCTTTTCAGACTTAAGGATAACAGCAGAATATGACGAAAATATGAAAAGGATTTGCATGAATTTTAAACTTTTGGGGTTCCTTGCTTTGTTACCTGCAGTATAGCCGGGGAAGCTTAAAGAAGTCTTAAAGGAGTTTGAACAAAATTTGAAATCCGAGGGGCGCCGCTCTTTCTCTGCCGGGGTAAATTGTAAATTGGTGTTTCGCTCATGCTGCTTTTGTGGTATGATACCGCTGTGAGAACAGAACCTTCGGAAAGGAGCGGAACGCTTTGCTGAAAATCGAACATATCAAGCTTTCCCCCGGGGCCGGTGCCGCGGAGCTGACAGCGGAGTCGGCACGGATCCTGAAGGTCCGGGAGAAGGAGGTCATATCGCTGCGCATCCTGCGCCGCAGCATCGACGCCCGGGAGGGCGTTCGCCTGGTTTATACGGTGGAGGCATCGGTGAAGGACGAGGAAAAAGTGCTGAAGCGCTGCCGCAGCAAAAAGGTAAGCCCCGCGCCCCGGAAGATGGGATATCTCCTGCCCCCTCCCGTGGCAAAAGCGCCGCAGACGCCCCCCGTGGTGGTGGGGGCGGGGCCCGGGGGGCTCTTTGCAGCGCTGGTGCTGGCCAGAGCCGGCCTTCGCCCCGTTTTGCTGGAGCGGGGCCGCGCCGTGGAGCAGCGGAAGGAGGACGTGGAGCGCTTCTGGAGCAGCGGACTGCTGGATCTTACCTCCAACGTCCAGTTTGGAGAGGGGGGTGCCGGCGCCTTTTCCGATGGTAAGCTCAATACCGGCACCCGGGATATCCGCCACCGTTTCATTCTGGAAGAGCTGGTGGCCTGCGGCGCCCCGGAGGAGATTTTGATCGACGCAAAGCCCCATGTGGGTACGGACTATCTCCATATCGTCTTGAAGAACCTGCGCGCCCGGCTCATTTCCCTGGGGGCGGACATCCGTTTTGAAAGCAGGCTGGCGGACATCGAGGCGGAACAGGGCTGCCTCACCGCTGTCACGGTGGAGGGGAAGGAGGGCGCTTACCGCCTGCCCTGCCGCCGGCTTATCCTCTGTCCCGGCCATTCCGCCCGGGATACCTTTGAGATGCTCCGCCGCCGGGGCGTCCCCATGGAGGCCAAGCCCTTTGCCGTGGGCGTGCGCATCGAGCAGCTCCAAAGGGACTGCGACGCAGCCCAATATAAGGAGTACGCCGGACATCCCGGTCTGCCCGCCTCTACCTATCAGCTCTCCTGCCACCTCGATAACGGCCGGGCGGCCTTTTCCTTCTGCGTTTGTCCCGGCGGGGAGGTGGTGGCCGCCGCGTCGGAGGAAAACCGCCTTGTCACCAACGGTATGAGCGAATTTGCCCGGGACCGTGAGAATATCAACGGCGCGCTGCTGGTGAACGTCACCCCGGAGGATTATGGGGGAGAGAAGGATCCCCTTGCCGGCATCGCGTTCCAAAGGGCGATGGAGGAGGCGGCCTACCGGCTGGGAGGCGGCGGCTACAGGGCCCCTGCCCAGCGGGTGGAGGATTTTCTCCAAAGACGCCCCTCCCAAGGGCCCGGCCGCGTGATTCCCAGCTACCGGCCCGGTGTGAAATGGACAAACCTCTGGGAGTGCCTGCCCGGCTTTGTGGCGGAGACCATTGCCCAGGCCCTGCCTGTTTTTGGGGGGAAGCTCCGGGGCTATGACCAGCCCGACGCCGTTTTGACGGCGGTGGAGAGCCGCAGCTCTTCCCCTATCCGCATCCCCCGGGATGAGAGCTGCCAGTCCGCCATCCGTGGCCTGTACCCCTGCGGCGAAGGGGCGGGCTATGCCGGAGGCATCCTTTCCGCCGCGGCGGACGGGATGCGCGCCGCCGAAGCCGTCTGCAAAACATATCAGGAGGAAGCAAGTCATGAGCCGTGATATCTGTATCTACCAGGAATTTTTGACCCCCGCCCATCAGGAGGCCATCAGGGCCGCTGCCGGCGAGACCGGCTTTACCCCACACTTCTTCACGCTGGACCAGTTTGACCAGGCCCGGGAGTGCCTGCAGCACTGCGAGGTCCTTTACGCCCACAGTGTGGACCTGCTCCGCGCCGCCCCCGAAACCCTGAAGTGGTACTGCTGCTCCTTCGCGGGGGTGGACCCCTACTGCCAGGACGACGGCATCTTTAAAAACCCGGACTGCCTTCTCACCAACTCCAATGTCTACGGTGTTACCATCGCCGAGCACGTGGTGATGGTGACGCTGATGCTTCTGCGCCGGATGCCGGAGTATGAGGCGGTGGTCCGTGAGCGCGGCTGGTCCAACCAGCTTCCCATCCGTTCCATCCGGGACAATGAATTCACCATCCTGGGCACCGGCAACATCGGAAACCATGTGGCGGAGCGGATGCGGGGCATGGGCGCCGCGAGAATCACCGGCCTCAGCCGCAGCGGACGGGCCCGGGAGGGGATTTACGATGAAGTCCTGCCCATTTCGGAGCTGGACCGGGTTCTTCCCCGGACGAAAATATTGGTGATGGCCCTTCCCGGTACGGCGGAGACCATCCATATCCTGAATCGCCGGCGCATCGCCCTCCTGCCCGGGGATGCCTATGTCATCAACGTGGGCCGGGGTACCGCCATTGACCAGGCGGCCTTGAAGGAGGCGCTGGACGGCGGAAAGCTTGCCGGAGCCGCCCTGGACGTCATGGCCCCCGAGCCGCTGCCCAAGGACGATCCCCTGTGGGGGACGAAGAATCTTATCCTGACGCCCCATGTCTCCGGAAACATGACACTGGGTTACACCTGTAATGAAAACGTGCGCCTTTTCTGCGAGGATCTGAAAAATTACGCCGCGGGCCGTCCTCTGAATGGCTGCGTGGACCGCAAGAAGGGCTATTGAGAACCGCCGGCCCCGGCGGCCCCTGGAGGCAGACGGGGACAGAGGTATCCCAAAAGGAACCAATATCAGATATGGAGAGAACTTCCTATGGAAAATTTCACTTTTTATGCACCTACCCTCTTCGCCTTTGGTGATGGGGAGGAAAAAAACACCGGCGCGTTGGTGCGCCGTTTCGGCGGCACGAAGGTGCTGCTGGTTTTCGGCGGCGGCAGTGTGAAAAAGAGCGGTGCCTATGACGCCGTGACGGCCTCCCTGGAACAAGCGGGGCTTCCCTTCGTGGAGCTTTCCGGCATCCAGCCCAATCCCCGCAGCGGCAAGGTCTACGAGGGCATCTCCCTGGCCCGGGCGGAACAGGTGGATTTCCTGCTGGCTCTGGGCGGCGGCAGCGTGATCGACACGGCCAAGGCCATCGCCATGGGCGTGCCCTATGAGGGGGACTTCTGGGACCTCTTTACCGGAGTCGCCCCTATCCGGGATCCTCTGCCCCTTGGAACCGTGCTCACCATTTCCGCCGCGGGCAGCGAGGGAAGCGGCAACTGCGTCATCACGAAGGAGGAGGGCAACCTCAAATGGGGCAGCCCCAAGTCCGATGACCTGCGCCCCCGCTTCTCCGTGCTGAATCCCCGCTTCACTTGCACCCTCCCGCCCTACCAGACCGCCTGCGGAGCAGTGGATATGCTGGCCCACATCTGCGAGCGGTATTTTTCCAATACCCCCGACGTTGCCCTTACCGACCGCCTTTGCGAGGCGCTGATGAAGACCATCATCGAAGCCGCTCCCAGGGCGCTGGAGCACCCGGCGGACTATGCCGCCCGGGCTGACCTCATGTGGGCGGGGATGCTGGCCCACAACAACTCCTGCGGCGTGGGCCGCAGGCAGGACTGGGCCAGCCACCAGATCGGCCATGAGCTTTCCGCCTTCTATGACTGTGCCCACGGCGCCAGCCTTGCCGTGGTACTGCCCGCCTGGATGAGCTATGTCATGCCCACCAATCCCGCCCGCTTTGCCCGCTTCGCCGTGGAGGTCTTTGGCTGTGAGATGGACCCTCTGAATGTGGAGCGCACCGCCAAGGAGGGCATCAAGCGCCTCAAGAGCTTTTTCCGCATCCTTGGGATGCCCGTGACGCTGGGAGAGCTGGGTGCAAAAACGGAGGATGTCCCAAATCTGGTGATCCACCGGGCGGAAAAGGGGTTCCCCTTCGGCAGCTTCCTAGAGATCGGCCCCGCCCAGATGGTGGATATTTTGCTGCTGGCCGAGGAATGACGGGCCGGCAGGGCGCGCAAGGCGCCTGAAAACCATCGAAAAGGAGTTGATTTCTCATGGGTAAGCGTGTCCTTGTGGCCATGAGCGGCGGTGTGGATTCCTCCGTCACCGCCTGGTTGCTGCAGCAGCAGGGCTATGAGTGCGTGGGCGCCACCATGAAGCTCTATGACAGCGAAATGTCCCTTCCCGGCAGCAACACCTGCTGCGCGTTGGATGATGTGGAGGACGCCCGGCAGGTGGCCCGCCGCCTGGGGATTCCCCATTATGTGTTCAATTTCCAGGAGGAATTCGACCGCCATGTCATCCGCAATTTTGCGGAGGTCTATGCCCGGGGGGATACCCCCAACCCCTGTATCCAGTGCAACCGTTACCTGAAATTCGGAAAGCTTCTCCACCGGGCACGGGAGCTTGGCATCGACTATGTCGCAACGGGCCACTACGCCCGCATCCTTCACCTTCCCTCCGGCCGCTGGGCATTGCAGAAGGGGGCCGAGGCCGCCCGGGACCAAAGCTATGTCCTTGCCTGCATGACCCAGGATGAACTGGCCCATACCCTCTTCCCCCTTGCAGAGCTTCCCAAGGCGGAGGTGCGCCGCATCGCTGAGGAGCAGGGCTTCTGCAACGCTCACAAGCATGATAGTCAGGACATCTGTTTTGTGCCGGATGGCGACTATGTTGGCTTTTTAGAACGATATAATGGACAAAAATACGAGCCCGGCCCCATCGTAGACCTTCAGGGCAAGGTCCTGGGCACCCACAGGGGCGCCATCCGCTATACCCTGGGCCAGCGCAAGGGCCTTGGCGTCAGCGCGGCGGAGCCGCTGTATGTGTGCGGCAAATCCATGACGGAAAATACCGTCACCGTGGCCCCGGAGTCAGCCCTGTTTCGCCGCAGCCTGGTGGCGGAGGACCTGAACTGGGGAGCCATTCCCGGCCTGGAGGGTCCCACCGGCGTTATGGCAAAGGTCCGTTACCGCCACACGGAACAGCCCGCCGTGGCGGAAATGCTGCCGGACGGCCGGATGAAAGTCACCTTTGACCAGCCCCAGCGGGCCATCACCACCGGCCAGGCCCTGGTGCTCTACCAGGGCGAGACCGTCCTTGCTGCCGGCACCATTGCGGCGGTGATGGAAGAATAAGGAGGGGAAGCATGGCGAAAAAGCGGTTGGCGGAGCTTTCTTACCTCAATTTGCTGCTGTGCCTGCTGGTGATCTTCATCCACGTCAGCGCCGAGCCGGTTTCACGGCTGAACCGTGATTCCCTGCAGTATCTGGTGGTCATGGTGCCCTGGCGGCTTTCCGCCTTCGTGGTGCAGGGGTTCTTTTTCCTCTCGGGAGTGAAGCTCCGCCTTGGGGCAAAAGAGCCCTTCGACGCACCGCGCTTCTGGCTGCGGCGGGTACGGACCGTGGTGCTGCCCTATGTGGGGTGGGTGTTCCTTTACTACTGCTGGTTTTGCCGTCACGGGTATTTCCCCTTCCGCTGGGGGGACCTGGGGGGCTATCTCCTGCGGGGCGATCTGGTGAGCCCCTTCTATTTTGTGGTCACCATTGTGCAGTTTTACCTGTTGGCGCCCCTCTTCCTCCGGGCTGTGGAGCGGCTCCGGCCCGCCCTTTTGCTGGCAGGGTCATTGGCGGTGATGGTGGTCCTTTGGAAAGGTTTGCCCCAATTGCTGCGCCTTGCCTCCATCTGCGAGGATTTCCGCTATACCGACCGGGTATTTACCACATACCTGTTCTATTTCACCGCCGGATGCGTGGCGGGAAAGCACTATGCCGCCTTCTGCGCCTGGCTGCGGAAAAGAAGACTGCCGCTGTGCCTGGCCTTTGGGCTCCTTGGGGTGGGAGACGTGTGGATCTACGGAAGGCTTTTGCCCGTGGTGGGAGGCTTTTTCGCAGACCTCTTCCACATGGGGTACTGTGTGGCGGCCATAGCGGCGCTGCTGTCCCTTGGCCTCCTTCTGGCGGAGCGTGGGATGCCTCCCGCTGCGGCGGCCATGGACGCGGTGACCTATCCCGTGTTTTTGTGCCATTCCCTCATCATTTTCTGGCTGAATGACAAGATGACCGCCCTTGGCCTCTGTGACCTGGCGTACCGCTTTTTGCTGCGCACTGTTGTAGTCTATCCCACGGCCTTTGCCCTCTGCCTTCTCTGGAGGAGAGGGAAGGCCTGGCTCAAAATGAGATGGGAAGGCAGAAACAGGTGAAAAGGCCGGGGGCGCCGGAAAGGATTGAACCCGGGGAAAAGCTGTACCGCGCATAAAAAAACCGCCCGGCGGGCGGTTTTTTTCAGTTCTTTCGGAACACATGGATGCGGAAGGCGATGCGGGTGGTCAGCGTGTCCAGGGCGGCCAGGCGCTCCGCTCCCTCCTTGGGGGTCTTCCAGTAGTAAGGGGTCATTTGGAACAGGGCATGGATATCCGCCTGGCAGGGGAGGGTGATGACGGCATCCACGGGGACGATGGCCTCATAGGCAAAGCCCTCGTAGGGAGTCTCCTTCTCCTCGTTGGGGTAAGGATGCTGGTAGAGGATCTCCTTCAGCTCCCAAAGATGCTCCGCCGCCGGGACAACATAGAGGAACGTGCCGCCGGGCTTCAATACCCGCCGGAATTCCTCCAGCGCCAGGGGGGAGAAGCAGTTTAAAAGCAGGTCGATGCTCTCGTCCCTGACCGGCAGGCGGTAGGAGGAGGCCACGGCGAATTCAATCTGCTTTTCCCGCTTGGCCGCGTGGCGGAGGATGAACTTGGAGATGTCGGTCCCCGCCATCACCGGCTGCCGTCCGGCGGAGCGGAGGGCTTCATATACCCCGGCGGTATAATACCCCTCGCCGCAGCCGGTATCCAGCAGGGCTGCCCCCTCTTGCGTGTGGGAGAGGGAGAGGGCGCACAGGGCGTCCCTCAGGGGGCGGTAATAGTCCTTGGAGAGGAACTCCCGCCTTGCCGCCGCCATGCCCTTGTCATCTCCGGGGGCGGCGGAGTGCTTTTGATTGGGGGGCAGAAGGTAGGTGTAGCCCTCTTTGGAAATATCAAAGCTATGGCCCTGTGGGCAGCGGTAGGCCTCCCGGCCCCGCTCCAGCGGCGCGGTGCAGACCGGACAGCGGAAAAGGCTCATGATCTCGTCCCCCTTGTCACGTCATTGATCCATTTGCGGCTGTACAGCCGGTGGACGCCCCAGGGCATCTTGCAGACGTTTTCCGAGTAGATGGAAAAGCAGACCATCCATACCGGTGCGTCCAGCACCAATCCGCACAGGGCCGTCAGCGGCACCGCTACCAGCCAGAGGGGGCAAAGGTCGATGACAGAGGCCATCCGCGCGTCTCCGCCGGCCCGGAGGATGCCGGTGATGTTGGTGATGTCAAAGGCCTTCATCGGCATCATGAGGATATACACCACGCACATGGTAACGGCGATGGTGAGGGAGAGGTGCTCCAGGTGGAAAAGGGGATAGAGGTGGGGGATGAACACCGTGGGCAGCAGTACTGCCATGGCGGCGGATACCACCATGCCCAGCAGGAAGGAGATGATGAGCAGGCACCAACTGACGGAATAGACCTCCTCCCGGGAAGCGCCCTCGCCGATGCGCTTGCCCACGATAACAGCGGCGGCCCCCGCCAGGCCGAAGCAGGCAACAGTGGCAAACTTGTCGATATTGCCCATGATGGCATAGGCGGCCAGCATTTCCTCGGAAATGAGCATATGGCCCATGATGACGGTCATCATGGTGGTGCCCAGGCCCCAGAAGGTCTCATTCACCAGGACGGGGGTGGCGTACTTGACGAAGCTTTTCACCATGGCCCTGCCGGGGCGCAGCATCAGGGCGGGCCGCAGGGGCAGCCGTTTGGAGCGCAGGGCATAGCCGTAGGTCAGCAGAAATTCCACGATCCGGGAGGCAAGAGTGGCTGCCGCCGCGCCGGTGACGCCCATGGCGGGCGCGCCGAATTTGCCAAAGATGAGAACATAGTTGAGGAAGGTGTTCAGCAGCATGGAAGCGGCAAAGACAACCATGCCCATGAGGGGGTTTTCCGTAGAGCGCTGGGCGCCCACATACACGGAGCTGGCGGCATTGAAAATGTAGCCCACACCCACGATTTGAAGGTAGGGGGCGCCCAGGGAGATGAGCTGGGCGTTGTTGGTGACAAGGCCCATTACGGTTTCCGGGAAGAACAGCATCAGCATGGAGACAGCGGTTGACATGGCAACGCCCGCATACAAAGCCACGCCCATGCAGCGGTTGATGGCGTCCATATCCCCCTTGCCCCAGTACTGGCTCACCAGGATGGTGAGTCCGCTGAGAAGACCGAAGACGATGACCTGCAGCAAGAAGACGGGGGAGTTGGCGGCGGTGACGGCGGACAGCTCCGCCTGTCCCAGGAGACCCACCATGAAGGTATCCACAAAGCCAAGGGAGGTGGTGATGAGATTTTGCAGGATCAGGGGCAGGGACAGCATCCATACCCGCTTGTAAAAGCCGCGTTCACGGCGCAGATGGGACAGCATAGAAAACTCCTTATTTCAGCATGGGCATCCGGGTATCGTGGTGTCTGCGCAGGGCTTCCGCGCAGGCGTCAATCTCTTCCTCACTGGTTTCCGGGCCGAAGCTCAGGCGGATCACGCCGCCTGCCGTCCGCTTGTCCAGCTTCAGGGCGGCCACCACATGGCTGGGCTTGCCCTGATGGCAGGCAGAGCCGGCGGAAACGCAGATGCCCTGGGCAGAAAGGTCGTTGACGATATTCTGGCTGGGCCAGCCCACCAGGGAGACGGAGAGAATATGGGGAGCCTCCCCCGCACCGATAAGGCGCAGGTCGGGAATGGCGGTGAGCTGCCGGATGGCATAGGCCTTGATCCCGGCCATGTGGGCCAGCTTGGCGTTCAGGTCCTGCCTCCGCAGCTCCACGGCCTTGGCAAAGCCCGCGATCTGGGCGGTGGCCTCCGTGCCGGAGCGCAGGGCCTGTTCCTGCCCGCCGCCGGCCAGCAGGGGCCGGGGATTGGGGATGCGGTGACCGATGTACAGCGCGCCCACGCCCTTGGGAGCGCCCAGCTTGTGGCCGGAGATGGTGATAAAGTCTGCCCCCAGGGTTCTGGCTGTGAAGGGGACCTTCATAAAGCCCTGCACCGCGTCAGTGTGGAGCAGTGTCTTGGGATTTTTGGCCTTCAGGCCGGCGGCAATCTGGCGGATGGGAAGCACCGTACCGATCTCATTGTTGACCATCATGACGGAGACCAGGGCGGTGTCGGGCCGGACGGCGGAGAGGATATCCTCCGCGGTGATGACGCCGCTTGCGTCCCTGGGGGAAACATAAGTCACCTCACAGCCCTGCCGCTCCATCCACTTGCAGCACTCCAGAACGGCGTTGTGCTCGATGGCAGTGGTGACGATGTGGCGGCCCACATGGCGGTTTTGCCAAAGACCCGCCTGAATGGCCCAGTTGTCGCCCTCCGTGCCGCAGGAGGTGAAGAAAAGCTGCTTGGCATCGCACCCCAGGGCCTCTGCCACGGTTTTGCGCCAAAGCTCCACCTTCCGCTTCATCTCAAGACCCAACTGGTATTGGGAGCTGGGGTTGCCGAACTGCTCCGTCAGTACGGCGTACATGGCGTCCGCCACCTCCCGGGGAACGGGAGTGGTGGCCGCGTGATCCAGATAGATCATATTTGAAATCCTCCTTTCAGGGGGTTGTCCGATGACGAAAATCCGGTTATAATCATGATAACCTGCCCTCGTTCACTGCGGGTTACTATTATATAGAGCTTTTGCGAAAAGCGCAAGGAGAAACCATGAAAGTTGCCATCTACACCCTTGGCTGTAAGGTGAACCAATATGAAACCCAGGCCATGGAGTCCGCCCTCCGGGAAAAGGGCCACGAGATTGTGGACTTTTCCGCCCAGGCGGACGCTTACATCGTCAATACCTGTTCCGTCACCGCCGTCAGCGACCAGAAGTCCCGGCAGATCATCCACCGCGTCCAAAAGCAGCGGCCCGGCGCCGTGGTGGCGGTGTGCGGCTGCTATCCCCAGACCCACGCGGAGGATGTCCGTGCCCTGGGGGTGGACCTGGTGGCGGGCACCGGCGACCGTATGGGCTTTTTGGAGCTGTTGGAAAAGACCGCTGCTGAAAAACGGTATATCGAGTCCATCGACGAGTCCTTTGAGCGCCGTGTATTTGAGGTCTTGCCCGCCGGCGGCCAGAGCCGCCGCACCCGGGCCATGCTGAAGGTGGAGGACGGCTGCGTCAATTTCTGCACCTACTGCATCATCCCCTATGCCAGAGGCCCCGTCCGCTCCGCCCCGCTGGAAACTGTCCAGAAGCAGGCGGCCCAGCTCAAGGCGGAGGGCTACCGGGAGATCGTGGTGACAGGCATCGAGATCTCCTCCTGGGGCAGGGACCTCAAAAACGGCCAGACCCTCATTGACCTGCTGGAGGGCATCTCCTCCGCGGCCCCCGGTGTGCGGATCCGCCTGGGAAGCCTGGAGCCCCGGACCATCACGGAGGAGTTCTGCCACCGTGCCGCCGCCATCCCGGAGCTGTGTCCCCAGTTCCACCTGTCCCTCCAGAGTGGGTGCGACGAGACCCTCAGGCGCATGAACCGCAGGTACGATACCGCCCGGTATCTGGAATCCGTGGAGCTTTTGAACCGGTTCTTCCGCCGCCCCGCCATCACTACGGACCTCATCACCGGCTTCCCGGAGGAGACAGAGGAGGAGTTTGACCGGACGCTGGAGTTCATCCGCAGGTGTGCCTTTGCCCAGATGCACATCTTCCCCTATTCCATCCGCCCCGGCACCCCGGCGGCCGGGATGCGCCAGAACCCCAAGTCCGTCAAGGAGGAGCGGGCCCACCGGGCGGCCGCGGAGGCGGAGGAGATGCACGAGGCATACCTCAAGGGCTGCGTGGGAGAGGTGTACCCCGTCCTTTTTGAACAGCCCAGGGACGGCGCCTTCTCCGGCCACGCCCCCAACTACATGGAAGTGCTGGTCAGCGGCGGCGAAGAGCTGCACAACGTGATCAAAAATGTGCGCATCCTTCGCGCGGATGGCCAGGCCCTCTGGGGAGAAATTTTGGAGGAAACGGAATGAAAAGCCATTTCTTTGCCTATGTCGCCCGGATGCGCTTCATCCAGCGCTGGGCGCTGATGCGCAATACCGCGCCGGAAAACGTCCAGGAGCACAGCCATCAGGTGGCCGTTCTGGCTCATGCCCTGGCTGTTATCCGAAATGAAAAGTTCGGCGGCAGCGTAGATGCCGGGGCCGTGGCGGTGGCCGCTTTGTACCACGACGCGTCGGAGATCCTGACCGGTGATATGCCCACCCCCATCAAGTACGATAACCCCGCCATCCGCCGGGCCTACAAGGATGTGGAGGCGGTGGCGGAGGGAAAGCTGGTGGACTTTCTGCCCCCGGAGCTGCGGGAGGTCTACCGTCCCATCCTCACCTGTGCCGACAGTGAGGTGGAGCGGCTGGTCAAGGCGGCGGACAAGCTCTCCGCCCACATCAAGTGCCTGGAAGAGCTGAAGGCGGGGAATAACGAGTTCCGGGAGGCCGCCGCCCAGACCCGGAAGGCCCTGGAGGGCTATGACCTGCCGGAGGTGAGCTATTTCATGGATACCTTCCTGGACAGCTTCTCCCTCACGCTGGATGAGCTGAAATAAAAGCGGGCGGGAAGATGCCTGCGAAGGAGAACCGCCCATATTCTGCACAGAAAAAGGGACCGTCCTGATGGGCGGCCGCCTGATTGGAACCGCCCTTTAAAACTCCGGTTTTAAAGGGCGGTTCTGATTAATTCATGGCGTCGGCCTTCTGCTGGAACAGCTCCTCCACCCGCCGGGCAGTGGCGGGGTGTTTTTCCAGGGTGGGGTCGTGGGCCAGAAGCTCCAGGGCGGAGAGCCGGGCCTCCTGCAAAAGCCGGGTGTCGCAGCCGATGTCTGCCACCCGCAGCCCCGGAAGGCCGTGCTGGCGTTCCCCGAAAAAGTCGCCGGGGCCGCGGAGTCTGAGATCCTCCTCCGCAATTTTGAAGCCGTCCGAGGTCTTTGTCATGACCTTCAGGCGCTCCAGGGTTTCCTCGTTTTTGTTGTCAGAGATGAGGATGCAGTAGGACTGGTGCCCTCCCCGGCCCACCCGGCCCCGGAGCTGGTGGAGCTGGGAGAGGCCGAACCGCTCCGCGTTCTCCACCACCATCACGGCGGCGTTGGGGACGTCCACCCCCACCTCAATGACCGTGGTGGAGACCAGGATATCCGTTTCATGACCGGCGAAGGCCATCATCACCGCGTCCTTCTCCCGGGGCTTCATCTTGCCGTGGACGTAGGCCACCCGCAGATCGGGAAACACCTCTGTTTGCAGCATTTTGGCGTATTCCGTCACGGCCTTGCGCTCATCGGGAAGCTGGTCGCCGCCCTCTACCATGGGGCAGACCACATAGGCCTGCCGCCCCTGGGAAACCTGCTTGCGGAGGAAGGCATAGATGCGCTGGTGATAGCTTCCGGGCACGGTATAGGTCTGAATGGGCCGTCGCCCCGGAGGGAGCTGGTCGATGACGGACACGTCCAGGTCGCCGTAGAGGATGAGGGCCAGCGTCCGGGGAATGGGGGTGGCGGACATGACCAGAATGTGGGGGTGGAGCCCCTTTTCCGCCAGGGCCGCCCGCTGGGCGACGCCGAAGCGGTGCTGCTCGTCCGTTACCACAAGGCCCAGCCTGGCGTATTCCACGCTGCCGCTGATCAGGGCATGGGTGCCGATGACAAAGTCGATCTCCCCGGCGGAGAGCCGGGCCGAGACAGCTTTTTTCTCTTTGGCGGCGGTGGAGCCGGTGAGGAGGGCGCAGCGGACCCCAAGTTCCTCCATCAGCGGGGCAAGGCCGTTGTAGTGCTGTTGGGCCAGAATTTCCGTGGGGGCCATCAAAGCTGCCTGCAGGCCGTTTTTCACCGCGAAATATACGGCCGCCGCCGCCACCATGGTCTTGCCGGAGCCAACGTCCCCCTGGCACAGGCGGTTCATGGCTCCGCCGGAGCGCATATCGGACAGTGTCTCCTCCACACAGCGGCGTTGGGCGGATGTCAGCGTGAAGGGCAGGGCGTCATAAAAGGGAGCCATGTCCACCGCCTTGCAGGGGGTGGTGCGGATCAACTCCCGGCGGCTTTTCAGCCGCTGCAGGCCGATGGAAAACAAAAACAGCTCTTCAAAGGCCAGGCGCCTGCGGGCGATGTCCAGGGCCTCGGCGCTTTCCGGGAAATGGATGTTCTCGTAGGCGTAGCCGATGCGGCAAAGGTTATGGGCGAGGCGGACTTCATCCGGCAGGGCGTCCGGCAAAATGGCGGCGCACGCGTCCAGCCCCTGCCGGATGGAGCGGGAGAGCATCCGCTGGGAGACCCCGGCGGTGAGGGGATAGATGGGTACGATGCGGCCTGTGACCTCCCGGACCCCTTCCGGCTCCACGATGGGAGAGGTCATCTGCCGGTGCAGAAGGTTTCCCTCTGCCTTGCCGCAAAAGATGTAGCTTTCCCCCACCTGCAGGCTGGCCTTCAGCCATGTCTGATTGAAAAAGGTGACGTCCAGGACGCCGGTGGCGTCCACCGCCCTGACCTTTACCAATTCCATGCCCTTCCGGACACGGTGAAGGGTGGGGGGGGAGGCGATCATGGCGGAGACACAGGCGGTCTCCCCGGGGACCAGGTCCGCGATGCGCCTGACCTGGGTGCGGTCGTCATATTTGCGGGGGAACCAGGAGATCAGGTCCCGCAGCGTGTGGATGCCCAGCTTCTCCAGCGCCTTGGCGCGCTGTTCGCCGATGCCCTTGATGGAACGGATGCCGGTGGTCAGGTCTGCCACGGAGATTCCCCCTTTCTAAGCGTCTGATGCCATTATAATGCGGAATGAGAAAAGCTGCAAGCCTTGAAGGCTTGCAGCTTTGAGACTGACAAAAACCGCAGGGAGCAGGATCTTCGGAAGGAGCCGCCGCTCCCTCAAAGCTCCAGCACATACCGCTCATAGGCATTGATGATGACGGTGTCCTTTCGCTGCAGCATCCGGCGATTTCCCGTGCCGTAGTTGGAGTGGACGTGGCCGTGGACAAGATAGCGGGGGCGGTATTTATCCAGCAGGGGCAGCAGGGCCTCAAAGCCCCGGTGGGCATAGTCCCCGCTGTCGCCAAAGCCTGCCGGGGGGGCGTGGGTCACCACGATGTCCACTCCGCCGGCCCGGCGGAGCTGCCACCAGAGCTTCCGGATGCGCCATTCCATCTGCCGGTCCGTGTACTGGTGAGGGCCGCCGCTGTAGAAGGGGCTTCCCCCCAGCCCCAGGATCCGAAGCCCGCCTACGGTGAGGAGCTTGTCCTCAATGCAGAGGCAGCCTTCGGGAGGGTGCTTGGCATAGGAACCGTCGTGGTTGCCGTGGACATAGAGCAGCGGGCAGCGGCTCATGGTCACAAGGAAGCTGAGGTAGCTGGATTTCAAATCTCCGCAGGAGAGAATGAGGTCGTATTCCGAGAGGCGGCCCGGCTGGTAGTAGTCCCAGAGGTAGGGGCTTTCCCGGTCAGAGACGAAAAGCAGTTTCAAAGAAGGACGCCCTCCTTTTCCGGAGGGATCTGGTCCCGGTAGACACCCTGGAGGCGTACGATGGGCTGGGACATGGGGAGCAGGGAATCAAAGTCCGGGATGGCGCCGTCCACGGCATCGCAAAGCCAGTCCATGTGCAAGATCTCTTCCGGCGTGAAATACTGGCCGCCGTCGTTGCGCACCGTCCCGTCCTGGGAGAGAATGCGGCGGTGGAAGGGGGTGATGGTGCCCTCTGTGATGCCCTGCTGAAGGATGTGCACCAGATTCTGTACGCCCTCGGGGAGGTCGGGGCTGAGCTGCACGCCGATGACGCCGCTGGCCATGCCCCACCAGTAGTTCACCGCCTGTTCGCCGTTTTTGCTGGAGTTCAGGGCATCCCAGCCACCGTCCAGAATGCTGCGTACCATCTTCACATAGAAGGTGCCCCAGTTCCAGTAAGGGGAGGCCAGAAGGTGGGTGGAGCCGTTGGGCCCCACCTGAAACGCACCCCAGTGGCCCCGAACCCAGTCCGGGGTGGGGAGGTCCCGGGTGGAGATGAAATCTACCCCGGATTTTATCAGCTCCTCCATGTGGTTTCCGGGCAGGCAGGACCAGCGAAGCTGTACCCTGGCCCTGGGATTGGTGAGCTGGGCCCCCAGGGCGAAGGCATTGATGCCGGCAGGAACGCCGAAAATAGGGGAGCTTGCGATATAGCCGATCTTGTCGTGGCGGCTCATGGCCCCGGCGATGGCCCCGGAGATGAATTTTCCCTCGTAGATGCGGCTGTAGTAAGTGCGCACGCCGGTGTAGGGCATGGAGATGGAGCAGTTGAGAATACGGATGTGGGGGTAGCGGGCCGCCACCTTGCGGCAGGCGGCGATGAGGGGGGCGGTGGTGGTGAAGATCACCTGAGCGCCCTTTTCGATGGCGGTCTCCATGGCCGCCTCCGCTTCCTCACCCACATTGTTGTAGACCTGAACGGTGATCTGCTGGCCCATGACCTCCTCCAGATGGCGCCGGCCCTGCTCGTGGGCCTGGATCCAGGTGCTCTCCGCGGGGTCCAGCTGGTGGATGAAGGCCACGTTGAGGTGGGCGGGGAATACCGCCGAAACCAGACGGCCCCAGAAATTTTTTTCTCCCTTCTCCTCCTCGGTGTTCACAGAGATGGGCTGGCCCAGCACCTTCACATCCGGCCACACGGCCTCCAGGCTTTTGGTGAGCTCCGAAAGGGAGATGTCCTTCAGGGTATCGAAGGGGTAGACCTTGAGCCACACCAAAAGGGCATCCGCCGCCGTGGCGTGCAGAGCGTCACCGCCCAGCTTGCGGAAGGCCTCCTGGAAAAAGAGGAAGCCGGCAAGGAAGCTGCGCCGCTCTTCCTCCGTCCAGGCGTGGTCCGCCTCAAAGCCCAGGGCGGCCTGGAGCTTGGGGAAGCTGCCGGGCTGGCTGAAGGAGAGGCGGTAGAGCTTCGTGAGCTGATAGAACTGCAGGAATTCATAGTAGCGCTGGACCTCCGTGTCCTCACTGTAGACGGGAATGAGGCGGATCACATAGCCGGGAACGGTGGGGGCGCCGTAGCTTTTCAGCACGCTGACCCGTTTGTTGCCCTCCTGTACATAAAACCGGCCCAGGTATTCGTAACAGCGGATGGGATCCCGGATGCCCTCGTCTCCCAAATGGGCCGCACACAGCCCCACCCACTTGGCGGCAAATTCGCTGTCCTCCGGGAGGAGGGGCATAAAGTTTGCGGCAAAGGCGTTCTTCCGTCCGCTGGTCTTGGTGCCGACGATGCACTCCGTGGGGACCTCGATGATGCCCAGGTCCACCCGTCCGGCGATCATGGAGTCGTCCAGAATCTCGTCCAGCACCTGGGGATAGGGGTAGCGCCCCTGGAGGACGCAGTCCCGGTGATTCTTCTGTCCCTGCTTTAAGGCGGAGTGGTACTGTTCCTGTGCTTCCTGACGGTTCAAGTGAAGGACCTCCTTACTTGTAAACGATTACGTTTCCCTTATTATATGCAAAAGGATACCCAGACGCAAGAGGCGTATCCCACAAAAAGAGGATGGATATAAAAAAGTGCCGGCCGGTGGTGGGCCGGACGGCACAGGGAAGCTTAGAAAAGACCAAGCTGCTTGCACAAAAAAATCCACAAAAAGAGGGTGAAGCAGCAAAAGAGGGAGGTGGTGATGACGAGCTGGCCCGTCAGGTCGTGGTCGCTGTCGTACACCAGGGCCATGGGGTAGGTGCTGCTGGCGATGGGGCTTGCCGTACAGATGGTGATGATGGCGAGCTCGCTGCCCCGAAAGCCCAGCACCGCCGCTGCCGTCACCAGGAGCGCCGGGATTCCCACCAGGCGCACCAAGGTCAGCTTGGTCAAAAGCAGGGCGTTTTTCCGCAGGGTGGAGAATTGGAAGGTGGCGCCCAGGGCGACCAGCGTCATCACGCTGCCGGCTTTGGCCAGGCCCGAGACGGCGCTTTCCACCGCGGAGGGAAGGCGGATGCCCAGCACCACGCAGAAAATACCCGCCAGTGCGCCCCGGATCAGGGGGTTTTTCGCCATGTTCACCAGGAGCTTTTTCACGGAGATCTGCCCGCCCCGGCAAAGTTCCAGGGCGATGATGGCAAGGGCGTTGTAAAGGGGGACCAGAACGGTGACCACAATGCTCATGGAAGCGATGCCTGCCGCATCCATCAGGGGCTGGGCAAGGGAGATGCCGATGATGGCGATGTTGGAGCGGTAGAGGTTCTGGATATAGAGCCCTCTGCGCCGCCGGTCAGGCTCCAGGCGGAAGAGAATGAGGGTGCCCAGGATAAAGACCAGAATGTTTGCCGCCAGCAGGTAAGCAAGAAGGGGGGCGGAAAAGGCGCTGCCAAGATCCGCGGAATAGATGTTGTTGAACAGCGTCCAGGGCAGGAGGACGGAAAAGGCCAGGCGGCTGATCTGGGGAAAGACCTCCGTTGGCACGAATTTGCGGGAGTTGGCATAGTAGCCTGCCAGCATATAGAGGAAAATGGGGGCGACGCAGTTGATGGAGATAATGAGATTTTCCATAAGCCCTCCTGATGAACGGAATGACAGACCGGCCGGCCAAAAGGCCGGCCGGTTCGTTTTAGAATTCGGCGTTGCCCACGGTTCTGGGATGGGGCAGGACATCGCGGATGTTGCTTACGCCGGTGAGATACATCACCAGACGCTCAAAGCCCAGGCCGAAACCGGCGTGCTTGCAGGAGCCATAGCGGCGCAGGTCACAGTACCACCAGTAGTTGTCGGGATTCATACCGAGCTCCTGGATGCGGCTCTCCAGCAGCTCCAGCCGCTCTTCGCGCTGGCTGCCGCCGATGATCTCGCCGATGCCGGGCACCAGGCAGTCCGCGGCGGCCACAGTCTTGCCGTCATCGTTAGCACGCATATAGAAAGCCTTGATCTCCTTGGGATAATCGGTGACGAAGACGGGCTTCTTGTAAATCTGCTCGGTGAGGTAGCGCTCGTGCTCCGTCTGCAGGTCGCAGCCCCAGAAGACCTTGTAGTCGAACTTGTCGTTGTTCTTCTCCAGGATCTCCACGGCCTCGGTGTAAGTGACGCGGCCAAAGTCGGAGGAGGCAACGTGCTCCAGGCGCTCCAGAAGGCCCTTATCTACGAAGCTGTTGAAGAAGGCCAGCTCGTCGGGGCAGCGCTCCATAACGCGGCGGATGACGAACTTAATCATGGCCTCGGCCACATCCATATCGCCTGCCAGGTCGGTAAAGGCCATCTCGGGCTCGATCATCCAGAATTCGGCGGCGTGGCGGGCGGTGTTGGAGTTTTCGGCGCGGAAGGTGGGGCCGAAGGTGTAGACATCACCGAAGGCCATGGCAAAGTTTTCGGCGTTGAGTTGACCGGAAACGGTGAGGTTGGCCGCCTTGCCGAAAAAGTCCTGGCTGAAGTCCACGGTACCGTCGGCCTTGCGGGGGGGATTTTCGGGGTCCAGGGTGGTGACGCGGAACATTTCACCGGCACCCTCACAGTCGCTGGCGGTGATGATGGGGGTGTGGACATAGACAAAACCCCGCTGCTGGAAGAACTCGTGGATAGCGTAGGCGGCGGCACTGCGCACCCGGAAGGTGGCGGAGAAGAGGTTGGTGCGGGGACGCAGGTGCTGGATGGTGCGCAGGAAGTCCACGCTGTGGCGCTTCTTCTGCAGGGGATAGTCGGGGGTGGAGGTGCCCTCCACCAGGATGGAGGTGGCCTTCAGCTCCAGAGGCTGCTTGGCCTCAGGAGTCAGCTTCACCGTGCCGGTGACGATGAGGGCGGCGCCCACGTTCTGCCCGGCGATCTCCTTGTAATTATCCAGGGCGGCGGACTCCATGACCACCTGCAGGTTTTTGAAGCAGGAACCGTCATTCAGTTCGATGAAGCCAAAGCCCTTCAGGTCGCGGATGGTGCGCACCCATCCACCAACAGTAAGCTCCTTGCCGTCAAGTTCGGCGGCATCGGCAAAAATTGCCGCGATTTTCGTATAACTCATTGAATTCACCTGTTTTTCTTCTTTTTGGCGGTAATCGCACTCACAATAACCAGTATTATAACACATTTCCTGCTTTTTACAAGAGGAAAAGGAGGCCATTCATTTTGAATTGCCTGAAATTTGCGGAGAGGGTGTCACCGTCTCCGCCGGTCCGGAGAGAAGAATCCATTTGCCAAACGGCGCTCAGGGCGGTATACTATATGAGAAATCCCCCTCTTGCAGGGGAATGTATCCGCGGGCTTTTGGGGTCGTCCCACAATCCCTTCGGATGCGCATCATTTCTGGAGGGTTGGAAATGTCAAGGAAAACGCGGGAAAACTATCTGGACTATATTCCGGTGATCTCTGACCGGAATACCTGGGATGTGAAGGAAAACGGCCGCGTGGTCATCCACATGGTTCACCGGGGCTTCTATGCATGGCTGGCCCAGCGGTTTTTCCGCCGTCCGCGGGTAAGCCACATTGAACTGGACGAAATGGGCAGCTTCATCTTTCCCCTGCTGGACGGCGTGCGCACCATAGGGGACATCGCCCTGCTGGTGAAGGCGGAGTTCGGCGAAAAGGCGGAGCCGCTTTACGACCGCCTGGTACAGTATATGAAGATTCTGCACAACAACGGCTTCATCGTCTATCGGCGAAGCGGAAAGAAATAAGGAGCGAGCGATTATGGCAGTTTTGAATCATCTGGAGCCCCGGAAGGTCTTTTCTTTCTTTGAGGAGCTCTGCGCCATTCCCCACGGCAGCGGCAACACCCGGCAGATCTCCGATTACCTGGTGGACTTTGCCGCCCAGCGCGGCCTGGAGGCTTATCAGGACGCGCTGAATAATGTCATCATCATCAAGGAGGCTACGCCGGGTTATGAATCCGCCGCCCCCGTCATCCTCCAGGGCCATATGGATATGGTCTGCGAAAAGACCGCCGGCTGCCCGAAGGACATGGAGCGGGAGGGGCTGGAGCTGGTGGTGGAGGGAGATACCATCTACGCCAGGGACACCACTCTGGGCGGCGACGACGGGATTGCCGTGGCCATGGGCCTGGCCATCCTGGATTCCAACGACCTGAGCCATCCCCGCCTGGAGGTCATCTTCACCGTGGATGAGGAGACGGGGATGCAGGGGGCCATGGAGCTGGACGTATCCATGCTTCGCGGCCGGCGGATGCTGAACCTGGACTCCGAGGCGGAAGGGGTTTTCACCGTGAGCTGCGCCGGCGGCAATATGAGCCGCTGCACCCTGCCTGTCAGCCGGGAGGCTTACGGTGGGGAAACGGCTGTCATCACGGTGGGCGGCCTGGACGGGGGACACTCCGGCGTGGAGATCCACAAGGGCCGGGGCAACGCCTGTATGCTCCTGGGCCGGGTGCTGGCTGCGGCGGCAAAGGAAACGGAGCTTCGCATCGTGTCTGTTTCCGGCGGATTGAAGGATAACGCCATCCCCCGGGAAGCCGTTGCCGTCGTTGCGGCGGCGGACGTGGGGGAGGTGGAAGCGGCTGTGAGAAAGATGGACGCCGCGCTGAAAAACGAGTACCGCGTGACGGACGGGGGGGTGTTCGTCACCTGCGATGCCGGAAAGAAGGAGACGGCGCCTATGGACGCCGGCTCCACCCGCCGCCTTTTGGCCCTGCTCACCTGCGCACCTAACGGCGTCCAGGCCATGAGCGCCGGAATCCCCGGGCTGGTGCAGACCTCACTGAATCTGGGTGTTCTGAAGACCGGGGAGGAACAGGTGGAGGCCACCTTCTGCGTGCGCAGCAGCGTGGAGAGCCAGAAGACGATGCTGGTACACCGTCTGGAGTGCCTGATGGAAGCCCTGGGGGGCAGTGTGAAGGTCTCCGGCGACTATCCCGGCTGGGAATACCGCAGCGAATCCCCACTGCGGGAGCTGATGGCGGAGGTCTACCGGGAACAATACGGCAAGGAACCCGTCATCGAGGCGATCCACGCGGGACTTGAGTGCGGCCTTTTCGCCGGAAAGCTCCCCGGCCTGGACTGCGTGTCCGTGGGTCCGGACCTCACCGAGATTCACACCACCCGGGAGCGGATGCACATCGCTTCCGTCCAGCGCCTGTGGGCGATGGTGGTGGAGACACTGAAACGAATGAAATGACGTGCCGGGACGGTCAAAACCCCAGAGGATCGGGGGAAGGCCGTTGCGAACGACGGAGTGGCGAAGCGAAAGCGGCGCCGCTCCGTCTTTTTATCCCGATGGGCTTCAGAGCCAAAAGGATCATCCCGGAAGGGGAAAAGCCCCTGGGGCGGTTCATAAAAAAGGAAAAGAAACCATTGACAGGAAGTAAAATCAGTGCTATATATAATCATATAAACCAATTGTGTTTATGGGTAATTAGAGGGGAGGACAGAACGGATGACGAACATTCTGGGACGGCTGCTGCGCAGCAATTTCCGCTGTGGACGAATGCTGTACTCCCGGACAAGTGATATGGCCGGGCGCACCGTCATGCTCTGTTTGCGCCCCTGGTGAAAAGCCGCACCGCCATACCTCTTGCCCGGGAGCTGACCGTCAGCCCCGGCTTTTTTATTTCAAAAAAATATTGAGAGAGGTATTTACCATGAGTAACTATAGATTCGAGACTTTGCAGCTTCATGTGGGCCAGGAGCAGCCCGACCCCACCACCGATGCCCGGGCCGTACCCATTTACCAGACCACTTCTTACGTGTTCCGCAATTCCGCCCACGCCGCTGCCCGCTTCGGCCTGGCGGACGCCGGCAACATCTACGGCCGCCTGACCAATTCCACTCAGGATGTGCTGGAAAAGCGGCTGACTGCCCTGGAGGGCGGCGTGGCCGCCCTGGCCCTGGCCTCCGGCGCCGCGGCCATCACCTACGCCATCCAGGCCCTGGCCCAGGCCGGGGATCACATTGTGGCCCAGAAGACCATCTACGGCGGCAGCTATAACCTGCTGGCCCACACCCTGCCCCAGTATGGTATTTCCACCACCTTTGTGAATGCCCATAACCTGGCAGAAGTGGAGAACGCCATCCAGCCCAATACCAAGGCTGTCTATCTGGAGACTCTGGGCAACCCCAATTCCGATATCCCTGATATCGACGCCATCGCCGCCATCGCCCATCGGCACGGCCTGCCCCTGGTGATCGACAACACCTTCGGCACTCCCTATCTCATCCGCCCCATTGAGCACGGCGCCGATATCGTGGTCCACTCCGCCACCAAGTTCATCGGCGGCCACGGCACCACCCTGGGCGGCATCATCGTGGACAGCGGGAAGTTCGACTGGAAGGCCAGCGGAAAGTACGCTCCCATCGCCGCCCCCAATCCCAGCTATCACGGCGTTTCCTTCGTGGACGCCGCCGGCCCTGCCGCCTTCGTCACCTACATCCGTGCCATCCTCCTGCGGGATACCGGCGCCACCATTTCTCCCTTCAATGCGTTCCTGCTGCTCCAGGGTGTGGAGACCCTCTCTCTGCGGCTGGACCGTCACGCCGAGAACACCAAGAAAGTAGTGGAGTACCTGGCGAACCATCCCCAGGTGGAGCATGTGAACCACCCCAGCCTGCCCGACCATCCCGACCACGCCCTGTACGAGAAATATTTCCCCAATGGCGGCGCGTCCATCTTTACCTTCGAGATCAAGGGAGGACAGGCCGAGGCCCACAAGTTCATCGACAGCCTGGAGATTTTCTCCCTGCTGGCTAACGTGGCGGACGTGAAGTCACTGGTGATCCACCCCGCCACCACCACCCACTCCCAGCTCACCCCGGAGGAGCTGCTGGATCAGGGGATCAAGCCCAACACCATCCGCCTCTCCATCGGCACCGAGCATATTGACGATATCATCGCCGACCTGGAGAAGGGCTTTGCCGCGGTAAAATAAGGATCCGCGCAGTCAAGGGGGACGCCCACTGAAATAGTGGACGCCCCCCTTGAGCCGGTTTGAACTTCAAATGTGCCTGGTGGATAAGGAGCAGGGATGCTCCTGTTTGTTTGCGGTCAGATCATGTAGTAATCTCCGGCAGTGCCGGACCGCATCAGATCTGCCACCGTGATATTGTTCAGATAATCATTGATGACCTTGTCAAGCCCCTGCCACATGGACAGCGTGCGGCATTCTGCCATTTTGGGACAGACCTTTGCACCATGGCCCAGGCAGGAGACGGGGGCCAGGGATTCTTCCGTCAGGCGCAGAATGCTGCCGACAGTATATTCATCAGGTGCTTTGGTCAGACGGTATCCGCCGCCCTTGCCGCGCAGTCCGCTGAGAAGGTCCGCCTTTACAAGGAGCTTTATGATGCTCTCCAGATATTTTTCAGAGATTTCCTGCCGCTCCGCCACCTCTTTCAGCGGGATATAGCCCTCTGTTTGGTGCTCTGCAAGATCGATCATGACCCGCAGTGCATACCGGCCTTTTGTAGAAATCAGCATTCAGGGTGCCTCCAGTTCTTGATAAACCTATTATACAATATGGTTAATAGGAAAATCAACGGGATTTTTTTGAATTCTCTATTGACAAATTCCATTCTCAGCCTTATAATCCATATAAACCCACCGGAAAGGTTGGTATTAGAATGAAGACATACACATCTCCGTTCCGATGTTGCCGGTGCCGTTGACCGAATGAGAGGCAAGCCACAAAAAACAACAACGACCGCATATTGGGAGGAATATACAATGAGCAATATTTATACATCCGCAGATCAACTGATCGGAAAGACTCCGCTGCTGGAACTGGTTCACATTGAGAAGAATGAGGGCCTGGAAGCCCGCATCCTGGGCAAGCTGGAATACTTCAACCCCGCCGGCAGCGTGAAGGACCGCATCGCCAAGGCCATGATTGACGACGCGGAGGCCAGCGGCAAGCTGAAGCCCGGCTCCGTCATTATCGAGCCCACCTCCGGCAATACCGGCATCGGCCTTGCTTCCGTGGCCGCCGCCCGGGGCTACCGCATTATTATCGTCATGCCGGAGACCATGAGCGTGGAGCGCCGCCAGCTGATGAAGGCCTACGGCGCTGAGCTGGTGCTCACCGAGGGCGCCAAGGGCATGAAGGGCGCCATCGCAAAGGCGGATGAGCTGGCAAAGGAGATCCCTAACAGCTTCATCCCCGGCCAATTTGTGAACCCCGCCAACCCCGCCGTTCACAGGGCCACCACCGGACCCGAGATCTGGGAGGATACGGACGGTAAGGTGGATATTTTTGTGGCGGGCGTGGGCACCGGCGGCACTGTCACCGGTACCGGCGAGTATCTGAAGAGCCAGAACCCCAACGTGAAGGTGGTAGCTGTGGAGCCCGCCGGGTCCCCCGTGCTGAGCAAAGGTACCCCCGGCGCCCATAAGATCCAGGGCATCGGCGCAGGCTTTGTGCCTGATGTACTGAATACCGCCGTCTATGATGAGATCATCGCAGTGGAGAACGAGGCCGCCTTTGCCACGGGCAGGAAAATCGGCAAATCTGAGGGCGTACTGGTGGGCATCTCCTCCGGCGCAGCCGTGTGGGCCGCCATTGAGCTTGCCAAGCGTCCGGAGAACAAGGGCAAGACCATTGTGGCCCTGCTGCCCGACACGGGTGACCGCTACCTCTCCACCCCGCTCTTTGCCGACTGATCAACAGACGATTTGGGCCACCGCCTAAAAAGCGGTGGCCTATTCTATCCCGGCAGGAAGGAGGCCGGATCCGGTTTCATTTTTCGAGCGGGTTACGGACTGTACAACGGCGCAAGGATCCTGTATAATAAGCATAATTATGCGTGATCGGCAGGGAGGTGGTACCCATGAGGCCGGATGTGGAGGAAGCCCTGCGCTATCTTGGCGCGGGAAGCGGAGTGCAGGAAGACCTGCGGCAAAAAACGGAAGCAGTGGCCGGGGAGCTTGCCGCCGCCCTGCAGCCGCGGTATACGTATCAGGTTTTTGACCTGCAGCGCAGAGGGGAAGAAATACGGCTCTCCCCCACGGCGATCGTTCTGACCGGCCGCACCGCGGGGCGGATGCTGGCGCAGTGCAGCCGGGCGGCGGTGCTGGCTTGCACGCTGGGGGCGGAGTTTGACGCAATGCTGCGGAAAGAGCAGGTCCGCGATATCTCCCGCGCGGTGATTCTGGACGCCTGCGGCAGCGCCCTGGTGGAAAGGGGCTGCGACGAGGCGGAAGGGGAGATCGCCGCCCGGTTTCCAGGCCTCTATCTGACGGACCGGTTCAGCCCGGGATATGGGGACCTGCCCCTGGCGCTGCAGCCGTCCATCTGCGCCCTGCTGGACACGCCCCGGCGGCTGGGCATCCATGTGACCGGGAGCTTCCTGATGAATCCGGGCAAGTCTGTCACCGCGGTGATCGGCCTGTCGGACAGGCCCCAGATGGCCCGCATCCGGGGCTGCGCATGGTGCTCCATGAGGGAGATATGCACACTTCGCAAAGGAGGAAAGAGCTGTGCGCTCTGATTTTTTGAAAGACCGTATCGTCATCCTGGACGGCGCGATGGGCACCGTCCTCCAACAAAAGGGCCTGCCCCCCGGCGGCCAGCCGGAACTGCTGAACCTGACGGAGCCGACGCTGCTGGGCTCCATCTACCGGGAGTATATCGCCGCGGGCAGCCAGGTGCTGTACGCCAACACCTTCGGGGCAAACGGCTTGAAGCTGAGCCGCACCGGCCACAGTGTGGAAGAGGTCATCGGCGCCGCCGTGGCGATTGCGAAGGAGGCTGCCGCGGGGACGGATGTCCGGGTGGCGCTGGATATGGGACCTTTGGGAGAACTGCTGGAGCCCATAGGAAGCCTGCCTTTCGAGGGTGCCTACGAGCTGTTCCGGGAGATGGCGGTGGCCGGAGAACGGGCCGGCGCCGATCTGGTGGCCATAGAGACGATGACGGACCTCTATGAGGCAAAGGCCGCGCTGCTGGCAGTCAAGGAGAACACGGCCCTGCCGGTGCTGGTCACTATGTCCTTTGAGGAGCGGGGACGTACCTTTACCGGCTGTACCGTGGCCTCCATGGCCCGGACGCTGGAGGGCCTGGGGGCGGATGCCATCGGCCTGAACTGCTCTCTGGGGCCGGACCTGCTGGCCCCGCTGCTGAAGGAGCTGTGTGAGAATACCCGGCTGCCGGTGGTGGCAAAGCCCAACGCGGGCCTGCCGGACCCGGTGGACGGCCATTATGATATGGGGCCGGAGGCATTCGCACAGGCACTGGCACCGTGTTTGGAGGCGGGCGTCACCATCTTTGGCGGCTGCTGCGGCACCTCGCCGGAATATATCAGGAGACTGAGGGCTGCCCTGGAAGGGAAGCCGCCTGCCCCGCGGCGGTATGACGCGGCGGGCTTTGTCTGTACGCCGGTCACGCCGAAACGGCTGGACGGCGTCCGGGTCATCGGAGAGCGCATCAATCCCACCGGCAAGAAGCGCTTCCAGCAGGCGCTGCTGGAGGAGGATCTGGATTATATCCTGGATGTAGCGATCCAGCAAGAGGACGCGGGAGCGGACATCCTGGATGTGAACGTTGGCTACCCCGGTGTGGACGAGGTGGATATGCTGCCCCGGGTGGTAAAAAAGCTGCAAAGCGCCGTTTCCCTGCCGCTGCAGTTGGATTCCTCCAATCCGGACGCGCTGGAGGCGGGATTGCGGGTCTATAACGGCAAGGCGGCTGTGAATTCTGTCAACGGTGAGATGGCGGTGCTGGAGCGGGTGCTGCCCATCGTGAAGAAATACGGGGCCTGCGTGGTGGGGCTGGCCCTGGACAAGGGAGGAATTCCCCGGACGGCGGAGGGCCGGGTGGCCATCGCCCGCCGGATCCTGGATGCCGCTCTGGCCTATGGGATTCCGAGGGAGGACGTTTGGATCGATTGCCTGACGCTTACCGTTTCCGCCCAGCAGGAACAGGCGGCGGAAACCCTGCGGGCGGTGCGGACTGTCAGGGAGGAACTGGGCCTGCAGACCGTATTGGGAGTGTCCAACATCTCCTTCGGCCTACCCAACAGGCCTCTCGTCACGCAGAATTTCCTGATCCAGGCCATGGGCGCCGGGCTGACGCTGCCCATCATCAATCCCAATCAAAAGGAGATGATGGATGCGGTGGCGGCCTTCCGGGTGCTCTCGGGAGAGGACACCCAGTGCCGGGACTATGTGGCCCGGTTTGCCGGCGAGACGGCGGCAGTGCAGGCTGCACCGGGGAAACATACCGATCTGACTTTGGACGACGCCGTCATCAAGGGGTTAAAGGCCGACGCCGGGAAGCTGGCAAGGTTGGCTCTGGAAACGGAGAGTGAGCTTGACCTGGTGGAGCGCCACCTGATCCCGGCTCTGGACCGGGTGGGGGAGGAATATGAGCGGGGAAAGCTGTTCCTGCCCCAACTGCTCAGCGCCGCCCAGGCGGCCCAGTCCGTTTTTGAGGTCATCCGGGCCTCCATCGCGGAGAAGGGCGAAGCCCCGCTGAAGAAAGGCCGGCTGCTGATTGCCACAGTACAGGGAGACATCCATGACATCGGAAAGAACATCGTCAAGACGGTGCTGGAGAACTACGGGTATGAGGTCGTCGACCTGGGCCGGGATGTGCCGCCGGAGGCCATCGTGAAGGCGGTGGTGGAGGAGAGAATCCGGCTGGTGGGATTGTCCGCCCTGATGACCACTACTTTACCTGCCATGGAGGAGACTATCCGGCAGCTTCGTGCCCTGCCGGACCCGCCGGTGACGTTTGTGGGCGGCGCGGTGGTGACGCCGGAATATGCCAGGAAAATGAATGCGGACTATTATTCCAAAGACGCCCGCCAGTCCGTTGAGATCGCAAGGAAGGTGTTGGGATGATGGATATTCGGACTTATCTGAAGCAGGGAAGGCCTTTGCTCTTTGACGGTGCCATGGGCACGTATTTTGCCGCCCTGCCCGGCCGGGGCTCGGAGCGGTGTGAGCAGGCGAACCTGGACCGCCCGGAAGAGATCGCCTCCATCCACAGGGCATATCTGGAGGCCGGCTGCCGGGCGATCAAGACCAATACCTTCGCCGTGAGCGCGGAGCTGGCCCAAAACCGGGAGGAAGCGTCCGAAGGGATCATCGAAGCCGGATGCCGTCTGGCGATGGAGGCCGCGGGGCCCTATGACGCCTATGTGTTTGCGGACCTGGGACCGGCGCCCCAGGGGAAGACCCTGAGCCCTGCGGAAAACTACTGCCGCCAGGCGGAGCTGTTCCTTCGCCAGGGGGTGACGCACTTTCTGGTGGAAACGCTGCCCACGGATGAGGGCATCCCGGAGCTGGCCCGGTATCTGAAAGCAGGCTGCCCCTCGGCTTTCCTCATCGTCTCCTTTGCGGTGGGGGCTGAGGGTACGACCCGTGAGGGCTGTTTGGGATACGACCTGTTCCGCCGGACTGCCGCCCTGGAGGAGGTGGACGCTGTTGGTTTCAACTGCGTTTCCGGTCCCCATCATCTGCTGGAGTACATCCGAAAGCTGGATCTGGAGGGCGTTACCCTTTCCGTCATGCCCAATGCCGGATATCCCACGGTTTTGGGCCGCCGGGCGGTGTTCCAGGGGAGGCCGGACTATTTTGGAGAAAAGCTGGCACAGATCGCCCAGGCCGGGGCGGCCATCCTTGGCGGCTGCTGCGGCACGACGCCGGAACATATCGCCAAAGCAGCCGCCGCCCTGGCGGAGGGACGCCCGTCCGGTGTATTTGCCCGGCCCCGGGCGGAGCAGGAGCGCCGGAGCCCCGCCCACAGAAATTCCCTGTGGGAGAAGCTGGAGCGTGGAGAGCGGGTTATTGCGGTGGAGCTGGACCCGCCTGTGGATGATAATGTGGCCCCCTTCCTGGAGGGCGTGCGGGTGCTGCGTTCCGCTGGTGCGGATGCCGTTACCATCGCGGACTGCCCAGTGGGCCGCCCCCGGGCGGACAGCAGCCTGCTGGCCTGTAAGGTCCGGCGGGAGTTGGGGGTGGAACCGCTGCCTCATATGACCTGCCGTGACCGGAATTTGAATGCCACCAAGGCGCTGCTGCTGGGATTGTCCATGGAGGGAGTCCACAACGTTTTGCTGGTGACCGGCGACCCGATCCCCACCGAGGAGCGGGATGAGGTGAAAAGCGTGTTCAATTTTAACTCCCGAAAACTGGCGCAGTATGTCAGCGGCTTGAACCAGCAGGTTTTGACAACGCCTTTCCGAATTTTCGGCGCGCTGAATCTGAATGCCCGCAATTTTGCCATGCAGCTAAAGATCGCCCAGGAGAAAGAGGCCTGCGGCGTCTCCGGCTTTTTAACGCAGCCGGTGCTGTCCCGGGAGGCGCTGGACAACCTGAAGCTGGCCCGGGAAACCCTGCAGGGCAAGATTCTGGGGGGCGTTTTCCCGGTGGTCAGCCACCGGAACGCCTGCTTCCTCAACAACGAGATTGCCGGTATGCGGGTCTGCGACGAGATCGTGGCCCTGTATGAGGGGAAGGACCGGGAGGCAGCCGGGGAGCTGGCGGTGGCTATCTCTGCCCGGGTGGCGGAGGAGATCGCCCCCTATACAGACGGACTCTATTTGATGACGCCCTTCCGCCGTGTGGAATTGATGAGCAGGATCATCGAACAGGTTAGGTGAGAGGAGAAAAGAAGAACATCCGCAGCTTGATAAGCTGCGGATGTTTTTTGTCACGATGGAAAAACGCCATACCGCTGGTTCAGCCTGGTCAGCCAACGGCGCAGAGGCTTGAACAGGATGAGGGCCACGGCAAAATTTCCCATGCCGTGGATGAGGTCCATGGGGATGCCGGCGACCCACCAGGAAATGGCGGCAGCCCAGCCGCCGGCGGCCCAGTACACCAGTGCGCACAGGCCGCCGAAAAGGAGCCCGAAGCAGCCGGAGAGCGTGGCCCATCCCAAGGGTGATTCCATCCGCCGCAGCAGACGGGCCAGGCAGAAGAGGATCAGCCAGACATACAGGTAGGCGATGGACCACAGGCCCAGGCCCCAGACGGCGCATTCCAGGAAAACATAGATGTAGACTGCGTACAGGCCGCGCCAGCCATAGCATACAGCCAGAAGCATGACCAGCAGGGACACCGGCTCAATGTTGGGAAGCTGGGCCATGGCGAGCTTTGCGGCGAACAGCATGGCGCCCAGCAATCCCAACAGGGCCAACTCCCTGGCAGAGAGCTTTTTCATATCAGCCGATGGTATACGACCAGGTGTAGACGCTCCCATCCTGAAGCACCACCTCATCCACGCCGGTTTGCGCATCCTCCCCGTTGCAGGAAAGACGCCACCAGCTTCCGTTCAGGTTATAATCCGCCTGCTCACCGTCCACGGTATCCACAAAGAGGCCGTATTCGCCCTTCGTGCCGGAGATCAGGCCCTCCTGCGTCAAAAGCTCGCCCAGATATTCCAGGTCTGTCCGGTAGGTGAATTCTGCCTCTGCCCCGTCGCTGTGTACGACCTGCACCGTGATTTGCTTTGCACCATCCTCCGGCTGGGGACGGTTTGCCTGCCAGACGGCAAAAAGAACGGCCGCCAGGACCAAAAATACCGCAACACCCAGGACCGCTTGCTTTTGCTTTTTCATGTTTGTATGCTCCTTTGTGGAAATAATCAGATGGTTTCTCAGATGAACTGTCAACTTATTATAATTTGTGCTCTGCGGATATTCAATGGATCGGATTCAATTTTACGATGTCAAAAGCCAAATTCCGCCGTGTTTTTCCGGAGAGAGAAGCTTGCTGCGGCCGATTTGGGGGATGGAAAAAGACCCGCTGCAGGATGGAAAATTCCGCAGCGGGCCCTTTGAGATGTATGGGACTATCCGTGATTTTTTCATGTTAAAGGCAGCTTCGGCCCTTGGTGTGAAAGGGAGCTCGATTTCTTAGAATTTACTCAGCAGGTATTCCTCGGCCTCTGCACACCACAGGCCATTATGCTCTTTTACGATCTGCGCAAGGGTTTTGAAGCGCTCGTCGGTGCGGCCAAGCTCTTCAAAATCCGAAATTGCGGTCAGGGGCATATTGATGTGGGTGTAGATCAGTTTTTTACCGCCGGAGAGGTGGGGAAAATTCAGCGTTGTGTCGATTACGGCATCCATTCCGCCGATATGCGTGATCATGACAGCGGGATTGATGCGGCTTTCGCTGATGTAGCGAACCACATCTTTCATGTCATCGGTGGTGCTGCCGCTGGTGCCTGCCACATGGTGCTGGGCATAATGGACGTTATAGAAGTTCAGAGGTACGCTGAAATGCTTATCGATGGGGCCGGAGAAGAAATTCAGGCAGCCGTCAAAAGCCAGGATGGCGTCAGCCAGTTCCACCACTGCGGGGACGGCGATATAGGCAAACACATCGTCATAACCGGTGCCGCCGGAGATTTCCATCAGCTCATCCGGATCGGCGGTGTTTGCAAACACCAGCTTGATCCCTTGCTTCTCTGCCTCCGCCGGATCAAAAATGCGTTTTGCCCGGTCAAGGCGGGCCTGGTCCAGGTCGGTTACCACGATCATGGAGGGCTTATAATCGCCGTGCAGCGCGCAGTCGATGGCTTCAAGACCCATGGGGCCGCATGCGGCCAGAAGTGCGACCTTGCCGCCCTCCTTGAGACCGGTGATATGGCTGCCGTCTTCGTCCAGATGGAAGGTTGCCTTAAAGCCTCTCAAAACGCAGGATACCGGCTCCACAAGGGAACCGCCGAAAAAGGCGTTGCTGTTGATCTTGAGCAAATAGCCGTTTTCAACGATGTGCTCATATACCAGGGAATATGTGGAATCGCCTCCGATCTCCCCGAAGGAATAGCCGATGGTATCCATAGTGCCCAGATAGCCCAGAACGGGCGGGATGATGACCTTCTCGCCCACCTTGTAATCGTCCTTCCACCTGCTTCCCACCTCAACGATCTCGGCGCAGAATTCATGGCCGATGATGGCGGGCTGGTCTGCCACGTTGTTGGGGACCCGGATGTGGTCTTCGCCCTGGATGGCGGTCTTGTAGGTGGACATACATACGCTGTCGGATATGATTTTGATTAAGATCTCACCCTCTTTGATGGGGGGAAGTTCAAATTCCTCCAATCTCAGGTCTTTTTTGCCGTAAAGGCGCACAGCTGTTGTTTTCATACCGCTTCTCCTTTTATGCCTTATTGCTGCTTCCAAACGTTCTGAGCTTGCAGCGAATGACTTCCTTCATGTTTGCCCGTGCTTCCTCGAACACGAACACAGGCCAGGTGGCCGGGTTTCCGATATTGGCCAGCTTGCTCTTCAGGCCGTTGTTCATGGCGGCTACCACATCGGAATAGATGTTGATTTTAGTGATGCCGTGATCAATAGCGGTTTTGATCTGGTCGTCCGGTGTGCCGCTGCCTCCGTGAAGCACCAGGGGACGGCCGCATACGGCGGTGATCTCATCCAACCGGTCGATGCGCAGGGTGGGTGTCTTTTTGTAAACGCCGTGGGCGGTTCCGATGGCGATGGCCAGGGCATCCACATCGGTCTGGTCAATAAATCTGACCACATCCGCAGGATCTGTCAGGGTATCTTCAGGGTCTTCGTTGATTTTGGTGTCGGTCTCGTTGCCGACCATGGCGTTCCCCACATGTCCCAGCTCTGCTTCCACCGTAAGCCCTGCCCCGTGAGCGAACCGGACCACCTCGGCGGTGTTGTGGGCGTTCTGCTCAAAGGGAAGAACCGAGCCGTCGTACATGACGGAACTGAACCCGGCTGCGGCAGCCTGCTTGATCAGCGCAAGGTCGGTTGCATGGTCAAGGTGCAGGCAGATGGGAACGCTGTAAAATTTGGATGCTTCGGCGATCATGGAGGCAATCAGATTCATGCCTTTGCCTTCCAGGTCAACACCAAGCCCCATAAGCAGGGCAGGGGAATGCTCTTCCTCGCAGGTATCCAAAACGGCTCTCATCATCTCATAATTGCTTACGTCGAATGCGGGAAGCGCATAGTGGCGCTTTTGCGCGTCGGCAAGCATTTCTTTCATGGTGACCAACATAACGATCCCTCCTGATGGTTTTTATGCTCCCATCATACCAAACGGTTTAACATATGTCAATGACAAATGTTAAAATTTGCGTTATTGACATCAGCCGCTGCAACATTATAATGGAATAGAACCGCGCATAAAGGAGGGGGTTTGATATGAGCGCAGAAAAAACGCTGATGGTGGAGGCGGCGATCCTGTATTATGAAAAGAAATACACCCAGCAGGAGATCGCCCAGGTCATGAAGCTGTCCCGTCAAACCGTTTCCAAGCTGCTGAACGATGCCATCCATGAAAATGTGGTGGAGATCAAAATCCATGATCCCGGGCAGGATTGCAGGGAGCTGGAGCAAGGGCTTTGTGAACACTTCGGGCTGCGGAATGCGGTGGTCTGCAGCGTAAGCGGCAAGGATGAGATGATCCGCCAGATGATGACGGTGAAAAAAGCGGCCGAATACCTGCTCCCTCTCATTCAGGATGGGAATCAAAAGATCGCCATTTCCTGGGGGCGGACACTTCAGGCCTTTATTGAAGAGCTGCCCCGCATCCACGCGGGGCGAAATACGGTCTTTCCCCTGTTCGGCGCAACGGACAGCGAGAAATCCTGTTTTTTGTCCAATGAATTGGCAAGGAGTTTTGCCGATAAGATCGGTGCGGAGGTCAAATATGCCTGGTTCCCTTACCGGCCGGACCAGGCTGAGGATTGTGAACTCTTGAAAAAGACCTCTTACTATAAAAAGATCCATGCGCTTTGGAACCACGTTGATATTGCCATCGTGGGAATCGGCAACACCACGGTGCTGCGGCTATTCGAAGATGTGTTTGGCTACCGGGAGAGAAGCGTGGATGCCGTGGGCGACGTTGCCACCCACCTCTTTACCGCGGAGGGCCGCCTCATCGAACCATACAGCCATGCGCTGTGCGCTTCGGCGGAAAACTTGAAGCAGGCAAGGCAGACCGTTGCCATTGCCTGCAGCAGTGATGGGAACAATAAGATAGAGGCCATCATTGGGGCGCTGCGCACAGGACTGCTGGATACGCTTATTACGGACGAGCATACCGCACGAAATGTGTTGGAGAAGAAATAAAGCTTTTAAGCTTGCCTGGGACGGAAAAACCCGGAAGACCTTTTTTCAAGGTCTTCCGGGTTTTTATATCAGGTGTTGCCGGTGTTCTCCCGTGCTTCCTCGGCGGCAAGCTCCGCGGCCAGCCGGGCTGCCACCGCTTTCGGATCGGTATCATCCACCTGGCCCTTGGCTTTGGCTTCCTCCAACTGGCGTGCGAGCCGCTGCGCAACATCCTGTGCGCTTTCTTCCTCCGCGCCTGAAGCAAGCCTGTCAGCCCGTTCCTTTCGCACGGCTTCCCGCTGTGCCTGCGCCGCCTCTTGGTCTGCCTGGCGTTGGGCCCTTTCCTTGCTTCTGACTTGGCGCTTGCGGAGATTGTTCCGCAGGAGAGTCGGATTGAAAATGCTGTGGCCGGTATCCGCCTCCACGGCATCAAATGCCTCCTCCTCGCCTTTGAGGACGGCGATATGCCGGGAAAATTTCTCTCCGATTTCGGGATTTACCGTCAGGGAAAAAGCGTTTGTACCATCGGAAAAAGTGGCCTTATAATGAAGGGCAGAGGGGGTCTCCTCACATTTTTCAAGGCGGTGGATGTCGCAGGTGACGGAACGCTTGATGCCGGGCAGGCCGCAGACCGCCATTACGCGCCGGTCGGTGAGGACAACGATGCCGGGGAAGCGCTCCCGGGGAGTTGCGATGTTCGCCACAACGGCTGCGGTGACGGTTTCTCCCGGTAGGATCAAAGTCTGGGCGTATTGCGCGGAATACCGGTTCATCATTCCGGCTTGCTTCCCCTGGATTTGCCGGATTGCTTCATTTACAGTCATATGGAAGCCCCTTTCCAATATTACCCATTGAAATCTTCTGCGATTGTATCCTTCAGCAGCTTGAGGAAATTGTCATAGCTTGGATCCAGAAGAAGCTGCGGCACAAAGCTGCGCTGCACAAAAATTTTAGAAAGATAATTCCAAATCTGAAACGCCTTTGCATTGTTTTTGCCGACACTGACCAGCATGACCAAATTGACCTTGTTTCCATCGTCATCCCACTCCAAGGATTGGGGAGAAATGCCGATGGAGATAAAGGTGTCGGAGGAAACGGCAAAAATGGGATGCGGCGCAGCAATGCCGTTGCCGAAAAAGGTGCTGCCCAAGGCCTCCCGCTCTAAAATGGCCCCATGCAGTCCTTCAATGTTATAGTGCTTGCTGGATTTTTTGCAGAGTGTATTCAAAATGTCGTCCCTGCTCATCTCGCTCCTGAAGACTTCGAACAAATCCCGGTGGAAGAGCTGCAAAATGTCATTGATGCTCTCAAATCCATCCAGGGCCAGCTTCAGATTCAGGTAATCGTGCTGGTCGGGGAAGGGGTTGATATAGAATGCCAGCCCCATATCGTAGTATTTGCCCTTTTCTGTGGTGAGGATTGTATCATACCGGTCCAGGTAGGATTCGTTCATCTCGGAAGGGGGCAGGAAAAACAGCTCGGCGATTTGGTCTGAGAACCATTTATACAGGGTCTGCCTGATTAAAATGTTTTCACTTCTGCGCAGGGAGGAAATGATCAGAACCCGTCTGGTACCGGTGCTGTTTTGCAGGTCGGTCAGTGCCTTGTATAAATGGATGGCAATAAATGCAATTTCTTCATCCTGCACTTTCTTGTGGAATTTCTTCTGGAGGAAAGAAGCAAAATAGGTGGCGATGTCAAATCCCTGGGGAAAAGTTTGGCGAATATAGTCCACCAAGTGGTTCTTCATCTGCATATCGTACTTGATCCGCACGATCATCGGCGTGCAGTGCAGCTCCAGCGCGATGCGCAGGTTGACATCATTGGTCAGGTCGATGTCAAAGGCGCTGCGGATCGCTCTGAGGGCATCCAGCACCAGGTCATCCACTTCCTTGGAGATGACCGAGGCGGAGGTGAAGTTGCCCCGGCCTCTCAGGTACAGGGCAAAATAGTCGATTTCACTGTCCGGAATGCGAAGGTGGAACGCGGCGCTGAACCGCGCGAAAACTGCTTCCGCCATTTCCCGTTCAAGGTGCAGGTCCTGCTCGATGTTCAGGTCGGCCGGCGCAATAAAAAACCAGTTTTCCATCCGCCGGAGTGCCACATAGAGCTGAACGATCATATTGTTCAGATCCACCTCGGAAACATTGTGCTTGAAGGAGACAAATGTTTCCACCAGAATATCCTTGATCTTTCCCATGGGATCGTAGTTGTCCTGTCCCGGGATGGCGGAGGCGGGATTCGTGATCATCAGGTTTTCTTCGGAGATGCACCGCCGTTTATTGATCTCGCTGCCGTCGATCATAAGCTTGTTGGAGCCGCGCAGGATCTCCAGATGGTATTTCTGCAAAACGGTATCCACACGCTTCAAATCGTTGAGCAGCGTGCTGCGGGAAACAAAGACCGCGTTCTCCACATCATAGTAGGAAATGGAGCGGTGCTGCTCCAGCAGCAGAAGAAGGATATGGTTGATGCGCTCGCTTTGATAATTCAGGGAGGTGTTGCTGAACTGCTGATAGAGATTCTCCTTGAAGGGGGCGAAGGCCTCGGGGTCCTTTATGATGATCCGGCTGCCCTTGGGAGTCACGGACTGAAATTCCACACAGGGATATTCGGCCAGCTCATTTTTCATGGCCTTAATGTCGCTTTGGATGGTGCGAAGGCTGACCTGCTGTTTTTTGGCAAAGTAGGACGCAGTGATATAGCTGTTCGGATTTTCGCAAAGCTCAAGAAGGATCTCGAGTTGACGCCGGTTAAACATAAGTGCCTCCTTCGATACATGGGCAAATGCCGTACAGGGCAGGAGTCGCCGTTTTCCCCATGAGTTTATGATAACGTGAATGAGCGGCCGCATATGCGCATCATCTGCTCCATATCTCCGGGCCGTTTCGGATCATTGCGGTATGATGCCGCAATACGCCCCCGCTTTTTCAGGATCAGCGGGAGGCCTTTTGCGCCCGAGACGTGCCGGCGGCCGAAAAATAGATGGTGAGTCCCCGGATTTGACAGAAGCAGATATCTTTTTACACAATATAATATAGCATGTTGTTGAATTTTACAATTATAATCTTTTTCGCTTCTGAAAATGGAAACGGCTGCCTAAAAAAACAGGAAATTTCAGAGGTAATACCGCAAATTGTTGAATAAATTTGCGGCATCCATCCGCAAATTTGTTGTGTACAATGCCCGAAAAATATGCTATATTTATATCGTCGACAGAGACGTCTCTATTCTTGCGCATCTTACAGCTTAACCAAACGCCCCCGCAAATCATTTGTCGCATCAGCGGCACTGCAGAAAGGAAGTATTGAACGAAATGGATGCTCCTAAACTTCGCGTTGTCCTTATCTCCCATGGCGAGCAATCCAAGGGTATGTTAAACAGCGTTCAGATGCTGCTTGGCCCCCAGGAAAACATTGTTGCCTATAGCCTCTATCCCGAACAGACCGTGAATGATTTGACCGATCAGCTGCGGGCTGAAGTGGAAACGTATGGCGCCGAGAACATCATTTTCATGTCGGAATTGAAGCTTGGCTCTCCTTTTAACGCGGTAGTGTCTTTGACCCGCGACTATGATTTGTATCACATCAGCGGCACAAATCTTGCCACGCTGATGACCGTCATCACTGAACGGGATGACGAGGATGCCACAGCGGAAAGCGTTTGCGCCGCCGCGATGGAGACTGCGCAGGACAGCATTGTCGATGTCAGAAAGATGCTGCGAGAAGAACCTGATATGGAGGAGGAAGACTTATGAGAAACGTTGTCCTGGCACGCGTGGATGACCGCCTGATTCATGGTGAGGTCGTCACGGCCTGGATCCCCAGCACCAGAGCAACCCGCATTATTATTGTTGACGACGAGGTCGCAAAGGACGAATTCAACGTCCGCGTCGTCAAGGCCCTGGCTCCCGCCGGCACCAAGGTGTTTGTGTATAATGTGGAGAAAGCTTCCGAGAAGCTGATGGTTCCTGGCGTTGAGGGCGAGCGTCTGTTGGTTTTGGCCAAGACTCCCACCAGCTTCAACCGCCTGATCAAAAACGGTGTTCCCCTGAAGGAAGTGAACCTGGGCGGCGCCGGTATCCGCGGTGAGCGTCAGCCGTTCATCAACAATGTGGCGCTGAATCCGGAAGAAGTTCTTGCATGCGAAGAGATGCAGAAGGCTGGCTGCCGTGTTTTCTATCAGCTGGTTCCCGAGCAGGGCGTCATTGAGATCGATGAGGCTCTGAAGAAAGCCAAAGCGAATTTCGGTTTATAAAACCAAACGAACGTAATGAGAAAGGATGAAACCTTATGAGTATTACGCAAGCAATTATTTGCGGTATCATCTACTGGCTGGCTGAGGCCAACCTGCCCTTCGTTGGTCTGTGGACGCTGCAGAGACCTCTGGTCTGCGGATTTTTGACCGGCTGTGTCCTGGGCGACCCCGTTACCGGCGCCGTCGTGGGCGGCACCATCAACCTGGTCTACCTGGGCTTCATCTCCGCCGGCGGCTCCATGCCTGCTGATATGGCTCTGGCCGGTGTTCTGGGTGTTGCTTATGCTATTACCGGCGGCCTGGATGCCAACACGGCACTGGCCATCGCCGTTCCTCTGGGCCTGCTGGGTACCATCGTGTGGTATCTGCGTATGACCTTCGACTCTGTGTTCGTACATATGGGCGACAAGTGGGTCGCTCAGGGCAAGTTCAACAACCTGTACCTTTCCAACGTGATTCTGCCTCAGATCTTCTCCGCTGTCATCTGCGTGACTCCCTGCTTCCTGGCCGCATATTTTGGCGCTGACTACATTCAGAGCTTCATCGACCTGTGCGCCGGCAAGCCCCTGCAGATTTTCCAGATCATCGGCGGTATGATGCCTGCTCTTGGTATTGCCATCACCCTGCAGTACATCTTCAAGGGCGAGGCCCGCATCTTCCTGTTCCTGGGCTTCATCATTTCCACCTGCTTCGGCCTGACTCTGGTCCAGCAGGGCGTGATCGGCCTGATCACTGCACTGATCTACATCCAGGTGACTGGAAACACCGCTGCTCCCGCCGTCTCTGGCGGTGCACCCGTTGCAGCAGCCACGGGTTATGATCCGGACGAAGACTAAAGAGGAGGGAACTATTATGGCTAACAATAACAAGGAAAAGCTGATTCCTAAGAAAGCCCTGTTCCGGGCTGCCATGATTTGGGAGACTTGGGTTCAGACATGCTACAACTATGAACGTATGATGGGCATGGCGTGTGCGCACACCTTCCTGCCTGTGGTTAAGTACCTGTATCCCAACGACAAGGCAAAGCAGACCGACCTGATGACCCGTGAGATGGAGTTCTTCAACGTCCATCCCGAGTTCGGTTCCTGCATTCTGGGCCTGGCCATCTCTCTGGAAGAGGAGAAGGCCATGGGCAAGGATATCCCCAACGAGTTCATCACCAACATCAAGACCTCTCTGATGGGCCCCCTCGCCGGCGTTGGCGACACCATTTGGCAGGGCGTCCTGATCCCCATCCTGCTGGCCCTGTGCATTGATGTCACCCTGTCCGGCGGCGGCAACATCTGGGGCGCAGTGGTCTACGGCATCCTGATGTTCCTGATCACCTACATCTTCTCCTATGCAAACTTCATGTTTGGCTACCACGCAGGCTCTGACGCCATTATGGACTTCCTGGAAAAGGGAATCCTAAATAAGCTGCTCAAGGGCGCTTCCATCATGGGCTGCATGGTCATGGGCGGTCTGATCGTGAACTATGTCAAGCTCAAGTGCGGCCTGACCATCACCACCTCCGGTGCTGTCTTCTCCCTGCAGGAAAGCCTGTTTGACGCGGTTCTGCCCAACATCCTGCCTTTGTGCCTGACCATGGGCGTCTACGGCCTGATGCAGAAAAAGTGGACCTCCGTCAAGATCATCCTGCTGATGGTTGCCATCGGTGTTGTCGGCGGTTTCTTCAATATCCTTGCTTGATAATTTCACAGTCAGGGTTGAATTGATTTTTTAAGAAAGGCGGCCCTCCATGATTCTGGAGGGCCGCCTTTTGCTAAAGGCAGGCTGCGGATGCCGCTTGCCGTACATGAAAAAGGGGGCTGCCGGTGGTGAAGACCTGTGATATCTGCGGCGGGAAGGCTGGCTTATTCCAGACCTTCCGGTGCCAGGACGGCGTGATCTGTAAGAATTGCTATAGGATTGTCAGCGGCAATTACGCCACTACGATCACCAAAATGACGCTTACGGAGCTGAAAAAGCTCTATATCAAAAATGCTCAGCCGCTGGACATGGGCGAGGGCGGATTCCAGACCACCCGAAAGATCGGAGCTTTCCTTCTGCTGGATGAAAAGAACCACAAATTTTGTATCCTGAACAACCAGAAACTGACTGGACGGAATACCAGGCCGGAGGTTTTTCCCTATGCGGCATTGGAACGCTTTCAGTTGGTTTCCGAACCGAAGCTTTCCTCGGAGCGGCTCTTCGCTCTGGCGTCGGAAAAGGACAGCACAGAGGTGATCCAAAGGCTGGCCGTCCGGCTTCAACTGAAAGGCACCGGTGTGCGGGAGATCACGATTATTCCCACTCCGGTACGTACCTCCAGTTTTGCATTCCGCCAAAGCTGCAAAGTTGCAGAAGAAATCCTGGATTGCTTGGCAAGCATTTGAGCTTTTGATTGCGGATAAGGCCCTCCAATGGGCCATGGCACTGATGTGAATGTCGGACTGCTCATTTTCCCAGGCAGTGGTGTAAATGGATAGATCCGATTGGTTTGTTATTTACTGTAATGTGTAAGGAGTTTATTATGGAAATGTATACGCAGCCCCATCCCCTGAACGATTATCTGGACCGCAGGTTTACCTGTGACTGCGGCAAGGAGCATTACGCCTCCTTGAAGTTCGTCAGTGTGCGGAAGGACGCACTGGAGGACCTGCCCCGCTTCGCACAGGAACTGGGCTTCAAGAGCCTGTACCTCATCAGCGATAAGATTACATATGAGATTGCCGGTAAGCGCTGCATGGAGATTCTGGCCGCCGCTGGCGTCAAGGCCCATATCGTGGTCTTGGGCCACACCGGCTTCGATGAGGCCACCGTCGGCGAGATCCTTATCAATATGCCCGATGACTGCGATCTGGTAGTGGCGGTGGGCACCGGCGCTATCAACGATATGACCCGCTATTTCAGCTTCCGTATGCACCGGCCCTTCTTCACCGTGGCTACCGCTGCTCCTATGGACGGTTTTGCCTCCAGCCTGGCGGTGCTGAACATCAATAACTTGAAGACCAGCATTGAGGCGCAGACCCCCACCGCCATTATTGGCGATACCGAGATCCTGAAGAACGCTCCCTACCGCATGATTGCCGCCGGCCTGGGCGACCTGCTGGGCAAGTCCACCTGCCTGTGCGACTGGAAGATTGCCAAGGTCATCAACGGCGAGCATTACTGCGGCCGGATTGTGGAGCTGGTAGAGACTTGTGTGGACGATGTTCTGAAGGATGCGGGCAAGGCCAAAGACCGTGATCCCCAGGTCCTGGGCGACATTATGGAGGGCCTGGTGCTCACCGGCGTAGCTATGAGCCTCTATGGCAACTCCCGCCCCGCCTCCGGCTGCGAACACCATATGTCCCACTACTGGGAGATGATGTTCGAGCAGCAGGGCAAGCGCCCCGTACCCCACGGCACTCAGGTGGGCGTGGGCACTGTGCTGGTTTTGAAGCTGGTGGAACAGCTGCGCAAGTCTGGTGTGGACTTTGATGCCGCCCGTGCCGCAGCCAAGGCATACGATCAGGCTGCCTGGGAAGAGAACATCCGTATGGCTTACGGTCCCGCCGCTCAGGGCGTCATCGACATGGAGGCCAAGGCCCAGAAGAATGAGACGACGGCCCGTCTGGCCCGCATTGACGCCATGGAGGCCCATTGGGAGGAGATCATGGCCCTGCTGACCGCGCTGCCCTCTTCCCAGGAGGTTATGGACCTTCTGCGTTCCCTGGATTCCCCCTGCCTGCCCGGCGAGATCGATGTGGATAAGGAACTTTTGAAGAATACCTTCCGTTATTGCAAGGAGGTCCGCGCCCGTTATACCATCCTGCAGATGATCTGGGATCTGGGCCTTCTGGATACCCTGTCCGACAAGGTGGTGGACGAGGTGTGCGGACAGTGATGACAGACCCCCTTTGGCGTAGTGCTGAATGATAAGAATCAACAGAACCAAATGTGAGAATCAAGAAAGGATGTATCCATTATGAATCAGTTCCAGTATACCGTTACCGATCCCATGGGTATCCACGCCCGTCCCGCCGGCCTGCTGGTGAAGGCCGCCAAGCCCCTGAACAGCACCATTACCATTGCGAAGGGGGACGGCAAGTCCGCCAACGCCACCAAGCTGATGGCTGTCATGGGCCTGGCCATCAAGGCAGGAACCACGGTCACCGTTACCGTGGAGGGCGGCGACGAGGAGGCCAACGCCCAGGTCATGGAGAAGTTCTTCCAGGAAAACCTGTAAACAGCCGGGTCGGAAAGGAGAAAACGCCTTATGCAAGTAGCTACCGGAAAATCCATCCTGAATGGGATTGCCATCGGTCCGCTGCATATCTACCACAAAACAGAGAGTACGACCTCTGTTTCCAGCACCCTTTCGCCGGCAGAGGAGTGGCAGCGCTTCGAGAACGCCTGTGAAAAGGCCAAGGAGCAGCTGGCCGGCCTCTATGAAAAAGCGCTGGAGGAAGTGGGCGAAGAAAATGCCGCCATTTTCGAGATCCACCAGATGATGCTGGAGGATGAGGACTATCTGGACGCGGTCAAGGGGATCATTGAGACCCAGGGAGCCACTGCCGAATATGCCGCATACACGACGGGAGATAATTTTTCCGCCGCTTTTGCCGCCATGGACGATGCCTATATGAAGGCCCGGGCCACCGATGTGAAAGACGTTTCCCGCCGTGTGGTGAACATTCTGACCGGCAAGACGGACGGAAATCTGCTGGGCGACAAGCCGGTCATCCTGGTGGCCGACGACCTGACTCCCAGTGAGACGGTCCAGATGGATAAATCCAAGCTGCTGGGCTTCATCACCCGTCACGGTTCCGCTAACAGCCATACCGCCATTCTGGCCCGGACCATGAACATCCCCGCCCTGATCGGCGTGGATTTTGATGAGAGCTGGGACGGCCGGATGGCCGTGCTTGATGGCTATAACCACTGCGTTTACATTGACCCCGCTGCTGAATTGCTCTCCACAATGGAGAATAAGCGGACGGAAGACCTGAAGCAGGAAGCCCTGCTCCAGGGGCTCAAAAAGAAGCCCAATATCACCCTGGACGGCAAGGAAATCAACGTATATGCCAATATCGGCAGCGCCGCAGACGTTGGCCTGGTCCTTCAGAACGACGCGGGCGGCATCGGATTGTTCCGCAGCGAGTTTATTTACCTGGAATCTGAGGATTATCCCAGTGAGGACCAGCAGTTCGCCAGCTACAAGCGGGTGGTGGAGACCATGGCCGGGAAGAAGGTCGTTTTCCGCACCCTGGATATCGGCGCCGATAAGCAGGCGGCCTATTTCAACCTGGACAAAGAGGAGAACCCCGCCTTGGGTTACCGGGCCATCCGCATCTGCCTGACCCGGAAGGATATTTTCAAGCAGCAGCTTCGGGCCATGCTGCGTGCCAGCGCCTTTGGTAATGTGTCCATTATGTTCCCCATGGTCATCTCCGTCCGTGAGGTGCGGGATGCCAAGGAGATCCTGGAGGAGTGCAGGGCCGAGCTGCGGGAGAGCGGCGTGGCCATGGGCGAGGTGGAGATCGGCATCATGGTCGAAACCCCTGCTGCGGTTATGATGGCGGACGAACTGGCCGAAGAGGTGGACTTCTTCTCTCTGGGCACCAACGACCTGACCCAGTATACCCTTGCAATCGACCGGCAGAATCCCAAGCTGGACGCTTTTTATGATTCCCATCACCCCGCGGTTCTGCGCATGATCCGCCACACCGTGGAGGCGGGACACCGCCATAACTGCTGGGTGGGTATCTGCGGCGAACTGGGAGCCGACCTGACCCTTACCGAGACCTTCCTGCGTATGGGCGTGGATGAGCTGTCTGTTTCTCCGGCAGCAGTGCTTCCCCTGCGCAAGCGCATCCGCAGCCTGGATCTGACCAAAGAGGCGGAGGCATAACCGTCTTGCGGTGGTGATGCGAAACAAGAAAGGGAACGACGATGCAAGGATTCTATGACTCCCACGTACATAGCTGCCATTCCATGGACAGTCAGCAGCCCTTTGAGGAGATCTGCCAGACCGCATTGAAAAAGGGCCTTCGCGGCATTGCGATCACGGACCATGCAGAAATGTGGTTTTTGGAAGAATTCCATGTGTTTGAAGAGATCAGGGCCTCAATCGCTGATGCAAAGGCAGCTGATGAACGCTATCGAGACAAACTGAGAGTTTTTTGCGGCGTGGAAATGGCTGAGTTTGAGGATGATCCGGAGAACGTGGAAAAGATCCTCCGGTTTACGAACTATGATGTGGTGCTGGGTTCTGTCCACAGTGTCCATTTCGAGGATTGGGACACGGAGTATTCCAGGGTCAGTTTTGACAAGCTGGAGGCAACGGAATCCAAAATTGGGCGGTTTTTGGAAGCTTATTTTGAGAAACTCTTTCGCATGGCTGCAAGGGAGGACTTTGATGTTCTGACACACCTTACCTGCCCCTTGCGGTATATCAACGGAAAGTATCATCGAAATATCAGCATCCAGCCCTATGAGGATCTGATTCTGGAAATCCTGCGCAGCCTCATCAGGCGCCGGAAAGCATTAGAGGTCAATACCTCCGGTATCCACAGCTTTTATGGGGAATGGATGCCCGGCAGGGAGATTTTGGAGCGCTATTATTCCCTGGGCGGCCGTCTGATCACACTGGCCAGTGACGCCCATACGGCGGACCGGCTGGGAAATGCGTTTTCGGAGACGGCCTCCCTGCTTAAGGACATTGGATTCCAGGGATATTACTATTACGACCAGCGGAGGCCATGCTGGGTCAGCTGGGATGAAACGCTCCATGGATAAGAGGATTTTTTCTGGCTTTCGCAATCCGGAAATACCATAACCAATGAAGAGGAGAAATACCATGACAGCAAATGAAAAGAAAATGCTGATGGCCACTGCCTGCAAGGTGCGTATGAATGCCGTTCGGGGCGTTCACGCGGCCAAGGCAGGCCATCCGGGCGGCAGCCTTTCTGCCGCTGACCTGTTCACCTATCTTTACTTTAAGGAAATGAACATCGACCCCGCCAACCCCAAGTGGGAGGACCGGGACCGCTTCGTCCTGTCCAAGGGACATACGGCCCCCGGCCTGTACGCGGCCCTGGCACTGCGGGGCTTCTTCCCTGTGGAAGACATGGACACCCTGCGCCAGATCGGCAGCCATCTCCAGGGCCACCCCAATATGAACGAGACTCCCGGTGTGGATATGTCCACCGGCTCCCTGGGCCAGGGCATTTCCGCCGCCGCGGGTATGGCCCTGGGCGCCAAGTACCAGAAGAAGGATTGCCGTGTCTACACCCTGTTGGGTGACGGCGAGATCCAGGAGGGCCAGGTGTGGGAGGCCTTTATGTTTGCCGCCCACTATAAGCTGGATAACCTCTGCGTCATCATCGACAACAATGGCCTCCAGATCGACGGCAAGGTGGCTGACGTTATGAGCCCCTATCCCATTGGTGAAAAGCTCAGCGCCTTCGGCTTCGAGGTGGCGGAGATTGACGGCCATGACTTCCAGCAGATGGAAGCCGCCTTCGGCCGTGCCCGTGAGACCAAGGGCAAGCCCTTTGCCATCGTCATGAAGACGGTGAAGGGTAAGGGCGTCAGCTTTATGGAAAACCAGGCCGGCTGGCACGGCAAGGCTCCCAACGACGAGGAGTATGCCCAGGCCATGACAGAATTGCAGGCTCAGCTTGCGGAAGTGGAGGGAATGTAACATGGCAGATGTGAAGAAGATCGCCACCCGCGAAAGCTACGGCAACGCCCTCAAGGAGTTGGGTGCCGAGCATGAGGACCTGATCGTCTTTGACGCGGACCTGGCCGGTGCCACCAAGACCGGTATTTTCAAGAAGGCCTATCCCGACCGTCATTTTAACTGCGGTATCGCTGAGGCGGATATGATCGTTGCCGCCGCCGGCGCCTCCACCATGGGCCTGGTGCCCTTTGCCTCCAGCTTCGCTATGTTTACCGCGGGCCGGGGCTATGAGCAGATCCGCAACTCCATTGGCTATCCCCACCTGAACGTGAAGATCGGCGCCACCCACGGCGGTATCTCCGTGGGCGAGGACGGCGCTTCCCACCAGTGCTGCGAGGACTTCGCCCTGATGCGTGCGATCCCCGGCATGGTGGTCATGTCCCCCGCCGACGATGTGGAGGCCAAGGCTATGGTGAGGGCCGCCTATGAGTATGTCGGCCCTGTGTATATCCGTTTTGGCCGTGCGGCTGTCCCCGTTATCCATGATGAGACCTTCAAGTTCCAGATGGGCAAGGGTGAGGTGTTGAAGGATGGCACGGATGTGGCCATCATCGCCAACGGATTGATGGTGGCTGAGGCCCTGGAGGCCGGAAAGACCCTCAAGGAGCTGGGTATTTCCGCCCGCATCATCAATATGGCCACCATCAAGCCTCTGGATGAGGAACTGGTGCTCCGGGCAGCCGCGGATTGCGGCAGGATCATCACCTGCGAAGAGCACAGCATCATCGGCGGCCTGGGGGAGGCTGTTTGCAGCCTGCTGAGCGAGAAGTACCCCACGCCCGTCCGCCGTATCGGCGTCAACGACGAGTTCGGCCACTCCGGCCCTGCTGGCGCCCTGCTGAAGCAGTTCGGCCTGAGCGCAGAGCACATCGTGGAGGTCGCGAAGAATTTCTGCGGTAAGTAAGCACGTGTTCCGGATCAAAAAAAGGAAGCCTCTCCGGAGGCTTCCTTTTTTTAAATCCGTGCAGCGAAGAGACTGCGTCCCGATAGATAAGGTACAATAAGTTGCGCAAATTGAATAGAGCGTAAAAATAGACATGGTTTGCAGAACTCTGGTAGAATGAAGTCGCGACACACCATTCTGAAAGGAGTCTGTAAACCATGTCCGAGAAAATTGTACAGCTAAACGAGGAAGTAATCAAGGGTCAGCTTAAGGAATTGGTCCGAGGCAGCGTGGAAGAAACGCTGAATGAACTGCTGGAGCAGGAAGCTTCGATGCTGACCCAGGCTGCCCGCTACGAGCGCAATGAGGCCCGCCAGGGCTACCGCAGCGGCCACTATGACCGGAACCTTACCACTACCTCCGGAGATGTTACGCTCCATGTACCCCGTCTCAAGGGCGTCTCTTTTGAAACGGCCATCATCGAGCGGTATCGCCGCCGGGAGAGCAGCGTGGAGGAAGCCCTCATCGAAATGTACCTCGCCGGTGTCTCTGTGCGCCGTGTGGAGGATATTACCGATGCCCTGTGGGGCAGCAAGGTTTCTCCAGCCACCATCAGTGAGCTGAACAAGAAAGCCTATGTCCACATTGAGGATTGGCGGAACCGCCCTTTGCAGGGCGGCAAATATCCGTATGTCTATGTGGACGGCATCTACCTGCGGCGCAACTGGGGCGGAGAGTACGAAAATGTTGCGATTTTGGTGGCAATCGCGGTGAATGAGGACGGATACCGTGAGGTTCTGGGCGCTGCCGAGGGCATGAAAGAGGACAAGGCCAGCTGGGTGAATTTCTTCCAGTGGCTCAAAAGCCGCGGACTGGACGGTGTAAAACTCATTGTTGGTGATAAGTGTCTGGGAATGCTGGAAGCCGTGGGGGAAGTGTTTCCTGAGGCCAAATACCAGAGATGCACAGTTCATTTTTACCGTAATGTGTTTTCCGTCGTTCCTCGTTCTAAGGTGAAGCTGGTGGCTAAGATGCTCAAGGCAATCTACGCCCAGGAAAGCAAGAAGGCCGCCCGTGAAAAGGCCAAAGCCGTGGTGGCTCAACTGCGAGAAATGAAGCTGAAAGAGGCCGCCAAGAAGGTGGAGGATAGTGTTGAGGAAACGCTGACCTACTGTGATTTCCCCTATGAGCACTGGACCCGGATCCGCACGAACAACGTGATTGAACGGCTGAACCGGGAGATCCGCCGCAGGACCCGTGTGGTGGGGACCTTCCCGGATGGAAACTCTGCCCTCATGCTGGTCTGCGCCCGGCTGCGCCATGTGGCCGGCACCCAGTGGGGCAACAAAAAGTACATGAATATGAAGCACTTGGAGGCGGCTCTGGAAGACGTCTCTATTGCCGGCTGACCTCATTCAGCCAGAGTCT
>JAEDEN010000093.1 GCA_016293265.1 Oscillospiraceae bacterium
CAGGGCCAGCTCCTCCGCCAGGATCTCATAGAACACGATGTCCTCGTAATGCTCGATGGCGTCGTGGATACCGCCGTCGGCAAAGGCTCGGGAGGGGATCAGATCCCCCTGGTACAGCTCCACCAGCTTATTCATCTTGTGCTGCAGGCAGTGGGAGAACACCAGGCTTTCCACCTGGTCGTATTCCTTGATGCGGTCATCTTCACGGGTGGAGTTGATGACCCAGTTTCCTATGTAGACCAGATCCAGCAGATACCGGTACTGCTGCTCGGTCAATTCGATCTTCATGGTAAGACACCTCCTGTGCCCATGGTGTTTCAAAATGATTATAGCAAAGCCGCCGTGGAAATTCCACATAAAAAGCGAGGAAAAAGAGGAAAATCTCCCTTGCGGAGGACTCCTACTCTATAGTATAATAAAAAACTAAGCGCGTTGTGCGCCTGTGAGAAAAATGATGCACAGGGAGGAGCTATGGAAGAAAGAACGCTTCCCGTGGTGCTCTCCATCCGGGGAGAGCAGTATTTTGACGACGTGGACCCCGATGAAACGGAGCTGATCACCGAGGGCACCATGACCCTGGCCGGGGATGAGATCCGGCTTTCCTATGAGGAGTCGGAGCTGACGGGAATGAAGGGGACCACCACCGCCTTTTCCCTCCGGAACGGGCAGGTGGTGCTGACACGCACCGGCACCGTGAACTCCCGGATGGTGTTTGAGGAGGGACGGCAGCATACCTCCCTTTACGAGACCCCCTTCGGCGAGCTGACGGTGGACATCCAGACCAGCCGCCTGAGGCACAATCTCACGGAGCGGGGCGGCATCATGGAGATCCGCTACTCCATCGCCGTGGAGCACACCGTCACCGGGCGGAACTGCTTCAAGATCCGCGTCAGGGTCAAATAAGGCTATGTACGAAACGTTTTCCCTATAATCTGCCAACGAAAGAGGTAGTCAACCAATGATCAACATGATTCAAAACGCAAAAGACCAGGCCGCCGGCCTTGCCATGAAGGCCTACCGGGCGGCTGTGGCCGACGGCACCCTGCCCGCCGCCGAGGTCAAGACCGCCCCGGTGGAGATCCCCAAGGATACCGCCAACGGCGACTTCACCACCACCTTTGCCCTGGCGGCTTCCAAGGCCCTGCGCAGCAACCCCCGCCTCATCGCCCAGACCCTGCTGGACCACATGGATCTGGAGGGCACCTATTTCTCCTCCGCCGAGATCGCCGGCCCCGGCTTCTTGAATTTCCGCCTCAATGACACCTGGTACGAGGGGGTCATGTCCGCCGTGGAGAGCGAGGGGGAGGCCTACGGCACTTCCGACGCCCTGAAGGGACAGAAAATCATGGTGGAGTTCGTCTCCGCCAACCCCACCGGTCCCATGCACATGGGCAACGCCCGGGGCGGCGTCCTGGGAGATACCCTGGCGGCGGTCCTGGCTGCCAGCGGCGCCGACGTGAGCCGGGAGTTCTACGTCAATGACGCCGGACACCAGATCGACAAGTTCGCCCACTCCATCGAGGCCCGCTACCTCCAGCTCATCCAGGGTGAGGAGAACGTCCCCTTCCCCGCTGACGGCTACCAGGGAGGCGACATCAAGGACCTGGCCCAGGCCTATTACGACGCTCACGGGGAGGCGCTGGTGGACGTCCCCGCCGAAGAGCGCCAGGCCAAGCTGGCCGAGTTCGGCCTTTCCGTCAACCTGCCCAAGATGAAAACGGACCTGCAGCGCTACAAGATCGAATACGACACCTGGTTCTATGAGTCCACCCTTCACGAAAGCGGCTATGTGGCCGAGACCGTGGGGCTCCTCACCCAGGGGGGCTGGACCTATGAAAAGGACGGCGCCATCTGGCTCAGAACCGCCGACATCCTGCGGGAGAACCTGCGCAAGGCGGGCAAGAAGGAAAAGGACATTGAAAAGCTGGACCTGAAGGACGACGTGCTCCGCCGTGCCAACGGTTTCTACACCTACTTTGCCGCCGACATCGCCTACCACCGCAACAAGTTCGCCGTCCGCGGCTTTGACAAGGTCATCAACATCTGGGGCGCCGACCACCACGGCCATGTGGCCCGGCTGAAGGGGGCCCTGGACGCCCTGGGCCTCAACGGCTCGGAGCGGTTGGACATCGTCCTCATGCAGCTGGTCAAGCTCCTGCGGGACGGCGAGGTGGTGCGGATGAGCAAACGCACCGGCAAGGCCATCTCCCTCTCCGACCTCCTGGACGAGGTCAGCGTGGACGCCGCCCGCTGGTATTTCAACGCAAAGCCCGACACCCAGATGGAATTCGACCTGGGCCTTGCCGTCCGTGAGGACAGCGAGAACCCCATTTACTATGTGGAATACGCCCACGCCCGCATTTGCTCCCTCCTCCGGGCCATGGAGGGCGAGGGGGTAACGGTGGGCCGCCAGGCCGACGTGGAGATGTCCCTGCTCAGCGGCGAGACGGAAAAGGCCCTCATCAAGCAGCTCTCCCAGTTCTGCGAGGAGGTGCGCCTGGCCGCCCGGGACTACGACCCCAGCCACATCAACCGCTACCTCCAGGAGCTGGCCGCCTGCTTCCACCGCTTCTACGGCGCTTGCCGCATCAAGGGCGAGGAGCCCAAGGTGATGGCCGCCCGGCTGAAGCTGGCGGACGACACCCGGGTGGTGCTGCGCAACGGCCTCAAGCTCATCGGCGTGGACGCCCCTGAGAAGATGTAAAAGGATTCATCAAAAAGCGGAAGCTTTTGGATGGGAAGGCTGCGGGGTGCTGCAGCGCAGGAAAGGCACATCCCGTGGGGGATGTGCCTTTTCCGCGTTTTCCCCCGGGAAGTGCTTTTGCCGGCGCACATACCGCCGCCGAAAACGAATGATGCCCCCTCCGTGCCTGCGGGCGCGGAACCCCGTGGGGCTGACTGGAGAGGAGAAGCCTCGTTATGTGTATAAAATCCGCCCTCCGGGCCGCCTTTCCCGCCACCATTCCGGTGATGACGGGCTACTTCTGCCTGGGCTTTGCCTATGGCCTGCTCATGTCCGCCAAGGGCTTTTCTCCCATTTGGGCGGTGCTCATGAGCGCCCTGGTGTTTGGCGGCAGCATCCAATACCTGGCGGTGACGCTGCTGGGGTCCGCCTTTGCGCCCCTCCAGGCCTTTTTGCTCTCCGTGATGGTCAACGCCCGGCATATCTTCTACGGCTTGTCCATGCTGGAACACTACCGCTCCGCAGGCCGCTTCCGCCCCGCCCTGGTGGCCCTGCTGACGGATGAGACCTTCTCCATCGTCTCCTCCATGGAGGCGCCGGAGGGGGTGGAGCGCCGGGACTTCTGCCTTTGGGTGTCGCTGCTGGACTACCTCTACTGGGTGGGGGCCACGGCCGTGGGAGCTCTGCTGGGAAGGGTGCTGCGCTTCGACACCACCGGTATGGATTTTGCCCTGACGGCCCTGTTCGTCGTGCTCTTCATGGAGCAGTGGAAGAAGCGGGAGAACCGCCTGCCGGGACTGGCGGGCATCGCCTGCGCCGCCCTCAGCCTGGGGCTGTTCGGGGCGGAGAAGATGGTGATCCCTGCCATGGGGATGATTTTGGCAGTGCTGCTGGGAGGGAGGAAGCGCTTATGCAGATGACGGATCTCCAGGCCTTTTTGACCCTGCTGGCCCTGGCCGCCGGGGTGCAGCTCACCCGGTGGCTGCCCTTCTGGCTCTTCCCCGGGGACAGGGAGCCGCCTGCCGTTGTGACCTACCTGGGCCGGGTGCTGCCCTGCGCCACCATGGGCCTTCTGGTGGTCTACTGCCTCAAGGGTGTCTCCTGGACTGCCGCGCCCCACGGCGCGCCGGAGCTTTTGGCCATCGGAGCGGTGGCGGTTCTCCACAGGTGGAAGGGGAATGTGCTTCTCTCCATCGCCGGGGGAACGGCCCTCTATATGCTGCTGGTGCAGATGGTGTTTGTATAAGGGACCGCCCCGCAGGGCGGCCCTTTTTTGTTTACAGCCAGTTCACAGCCTTTTTCTTGACCGTGCTTTACCAGCGGGGGTATAATAACAATGATATGGAAATCTCCAGGGGAGGAAAGCATATGGAAACCAAACGGAAGAGCGTCGCCCCCTTTTACGCGGTAGGTGTGCTGTGGCTGGTATGGGGACTGGTGCTGCCGCTGTACAGCGCCATGCACTACGCCCTGCTGGCGGCGGTATCCGCGGCGGTATTTTTCGGCGTGAACGCGGTCTGTGCCAAGGGGGGCGTCATCGGCGCGGAGAAGCGGGAGGCCCCCAAAAAGGAAGCGGAGCCCTCCACCGGCAACGCCGAGCTGGACAAGATGCTCAAGGACGGAAACCTGGCCATCAGCGAGATGAAGCGCCTGGACGACAACATCGCCGACCCCGGGATCTCCGCCGACATCGTGCGGTTGGAGCAGGTCAGCGCCAAGATCTTTGAGGAGGTCAGGCGGGACCCCAAGAAGCTGCCCCAGATCCGGCGCTTCATGGACTATTACCTGCCCACCACCTTGAAGCTCCTCAATTCCTATGACCGCATGAGCGCTGCCGGGGTCTCCGGGGAGAACATCGACGCCACCCTGGCCAAGGTGGAGGGAATGATGCGCACCGTGGTGGCGGCCTTTGAAAAGCAGCTGGACGCCCTTTACGGTGCGGAGGCTCTGGATATTTCCACCGATATCACGGTGCTGGAGACCATGATGGCCCGGGAGGGCCTGGCAGGGCAGCCTTTGAAGGCCCAGACCTCCGGCGGGGACGGCGACATCAAGCTGGAGCTGTGAGGTGAGTTTGATGAAAGAATACGGGGCCGCACTGACGGACTTTTTCTGCGCGGCCATGTTCCTGCTTTGCGCGTGGATCTTCGGCGTGGTTAACGGTGTGCAGGAGGGGCGGGGCTATTACGTGTTCCTGGGCCTTGTGTGGCTGGCCGGCGCCCTTATATGGGCTGTGCGCGGAGTTTGCGCACTGAGAAGAGAAAAAATGAATCAACCAAACGATGAGCTGTGATAGAGGGAGGAAATGAGCGATGAGCGACAATTTTGAACTGACCCTGGGCGGCGAGAAGGCTGCCGCAGCGGAGGAGATCACCCTGACCCTGGGGGATGCCCCCGCCACTCCCGCTCCCGCCGTGGAGGAGAAAAAGGCGGAGCCGGTGAAGATGGACGACAGCCTTCTGTCCGATGCGGAGAAGAAGGCTGTGGAGGACTTTGCCAAAAAGATCGACATTACCGATTCCTCCCAGGTTCTGCAGTATGGCGCCGCCGCCCAGAAGAACGTGGCGGGCTTTTCCGAAAACGCCCTGGCCAGCGTCCGCACCAAGGACTTGGGGGAGGTGGGCAAGTCCCTCTCCGAGCTGGTGGTGGAGCTGAAGGACTTCGGCGAGGAAGAGGAGAAGAAGGGCTTCATGGGCCTGTTCAAAAAGACCGGCAACAAGCTGGAGACCATGAAGGCCCAGTATTCCAAGGTGGAGTCCAACGTGGACAAGATCGCCCGGGAGCTGGAGCGCCATCAGGTGACCCTTTTGAAGGACGTGGCCATGTTGGACGAGATGTACGAGCTGAACCTGAAGTATTATAAGGAGCTCACCATGTACATTCTGGCGGGCAAGAAGAAGCTGGAGGATGTGCGGACCAATGACCTGCCCAGGCTTAAGGCCAAGGCGGAGGCCTCCGGCACCCAGGAGGACGCCCAGGCTTACAACGACATGGTGCAGATGTGCGAGCGCTTTGAAAAGAAGCTCCACGACCTGGAGCTCACCCGCATGATCTCCGTCCAGATGGGCCCCCAGACCCGCCTGCTGCAAAACAACGACACGCTGATGGTGGAGAAGATCCAGTCCTCTCTGGTGAACACCATCCCCCTGTGGAAGAGCCAGATGGTGCTGGCCCT
>JAEDEN010000019.1 GCA_016293265.1 Oscillospiraceae bacterium
CCTCACCGGCGCCATTGAGCAGGGCGAGTTCGTCACCGATCCCACCTTCGGCGTGAAGGTGCCCACCGCCATCGCGGGCGTGCCCTCTGAGCTGCTGATCCCCGAGAACACCTGGGAGGACAAGGAGGCCTACAAGGCAAGCTGCCGCAAGCTGGCCAACAGCTTCGTGGAGAACTTCAAGAAGTATACCCACATGAGCGACGAGGTGGTCTCCGCCGGCCCCAAGGCCGAGTAAACCCCTGGTTATCAAGAAAGGGCCGTCCCTCACGGGACGGCCCTTTTTGCCGGGAAAGCCCTTTTGCCGATCTGAAAGGCCCCGCCGCGAAAGCGGCGGGGCCTTTCACAGCTCATTTTCTGTCGGGGAACTTGGCGCAATACCGGTCCAGCTCCGCGATGAGGGATTTCATGTCCTCCTGGGTCATCTCGCACTCCAGCTCGGCGGTCTCCTCGCCCTCCATGATGTTGGGGAGGTAGAAGGCCACGTCCACCAGGAAGGTGCCGCGGCCGCTGGCCTGGGCGGTGAGGGAAAAATAGGGCTCGGCGAACAGGCTTTCGTAGTAGTCCCGGATGCCGGCGTTCAGCACCTTGAGCCCCGCGGTCATCTCCCGCAGCTCGTAGGTCATCAGGCAGCTGTTGGAATCCTTCACGATGCCGCCCTCCTCGTTGACCCAGGTGGCCCGGAGGACCAGCCAGTTGCGGTCGTCGCTGCCGGGGGCGCCGCCGTCGGCGGGGAATTCGTAGTTCACGATGTCCAGCTTCAAGCTGGCGGAGTCATTTTTGAAAAGCATGACGGGTTTCTCCTTACAGGTCAGTCGTTATGGTGCAGGGCGTAGAATTCGTCGTAATCCTTCAGCATGAACTGCAGAAGGGAGGGGGTGTCCAGGTGGTAGGGGCAGCGGCTCTTGCAGGCGTCACAGTGGACGCAGTTTTCGATGCGGTGCATTTTTTCATGCCACTCGTCGGACAGGTACGGCCGGTAGGGCGCGCGGCGCAGCAGGGCGTTCATGCGGGCGGCATTGGGGATGTCGATCCCGGCGGCGCAGGGCAGGCAATACCCGCAGCCCCGGCAAAAGCTGCCCACAAGCTCCTCCCGGTCCTTTGCGATGACCGCCTCCAGCTCCGGCGTCATGGGGACCTTCCGCCGGGAGAGCTCCAGCCACTGGTCCAGCTCCGCCTCCCGCTGGATGCCCCAGATGGGAACCACATTGTCGTACTGCTGCATGAAGGCGTAGGCGGCCTCTGCGTTGGTGAGCAGGCCGCCGGAGAGGCCCTTCATGGCGATAAAGCCCATGTCCGCCTCCCGGCAGGCCGCCACCAGGGCGGTGTCCAGCTCCGTGGCCAGGTGGCAGAAGGGGAACTGCAGCGTTTCGAAATGGCCGGATTCAATGGCGGCCTTTGCGATGTGGTGGCGGTGGTTGGTGATGCCGATGTGGCGGATGTAGCCCCGCTCCTTCATCTCCAGGGCCGCGGCGAAGGGGCCGTCGGGGTCGGCGGGGTCGGGCAGCTCCGCCGGATTGTGGAACTGGAACAGGTCGATGTAGCCCAGATGGCGGAGGCTTTGCTCAATGTGGCTGAGGACGGTCTTTTTATCCTTGCCGCCGCTCTTGGTGGAGATGATGACCTTTTCCCGCACGTCCATCAGGGCGGCGCCCAGTTTTTCCTCACTGTCGGTGTAGAGGTTGGCGGTGTCGAAATAATTGATGCCGGACTCGTAGGCGCGGCGCACCAGCTTCACGGCGTCTTCCTTGGAAATGCGCTGGATGGGCAGGGCGCCGAAGGCGGTCTTGGTGACCCACAGCTCCGAGCGGCCCAGACGGATCTTTTCCATGGCGGCTCCTCCTTTGGTCGTTTCTGGGGCTATTATAGCACGGTTTTCCCCATTTGCAAATGGCGGAGAATGTGTTACAATCAACCGTGTATGGGGGACAGGGCGTTTGCCCTGGGGCCTGGACGGACGTTCGGCCCGTATTACAGGAAAAAGGAGCTGAGGGCATGGACAGGGAACTGCATATGAAGGTGACGCTGCGGCTGTATACCCGGGATGAGCAGCGGTGCTTCGGTCCCGGCATCGCAACGCTGATGGAACGGGTGGAGGAGCACCATTCCCTGCGGGCGGCGGCCATGTCCATGGAGATGGCCTACTCCAAGGCCTGGCGCATCATCCACACGGCGGAGGAGGTCTTTGGCTGCAAGCTGCTGGCCTCCACCATCGGCGGCAGGAACGGGGGCGGCGCGGAACTGACCCCCCAGGGAAAGCGGCTGCTGGCGGCCTATCAGGCCTATGCGGCGGATGTGGAGCGCTATTGCAGGAACCGCTTTGAGGAGAGCTTCGGCTTTTACCGGGAACTGGAGACAAAATGAAAAGACCGTGCTTCGGCACGGTCTTTTTCGTATTATTTCACGCGGACGATGCACTCCAGGGTCACGCCGTCGAAGGTGGCGGTGACGGTGGTGGTGCCCTTGCCCACGGCCTTCACCAGTCCGGTGTTGGAAACGGTGGCCACGGCGTTATCCTTGGAGGCCCAGGTGACCTGGGAGGTGACGCCCTGGACTTTGAGCTGCACGTTCACATCCCCCACGTAGGTGGTGTAGTCCGTTTTGTTCAGGGATGCGCCGGAAGCAGGGGCGGACGGCGTGGAGGGCGATGCGGGGGCGGAGCCGCCCTTCACCCGGACGATGCAGGTGCCCTTATAGTTGCCGTCGGAGACCAGAACGTTGACGGTGCCGTTGGCGATGGCCTTCACCTTGCCCTTGTCGTCCACGGTGGCCACGGCCGGGTCCTGGCTGACCCAGGTATAGTTCCCGGAGCCGCCGGAGACGGTGAGCTGCACGTCGGGGTCCCCCACGGGGATGGTGAAGTCCGTCTTGTTCAGCGTCAGGCCGCTGGGGAGGTTGTTGACCGTCTCATAGGAGACCTGGGGCGCCGGCTCCACGCTGGGGTCCTCCGGCATGGTGCCGGGGGTGGAGGAAACGGGCTCCTGGCTGCCGGAAGAAGAGCCGCCGGGGGTCACCTCCGAGACGCCGGGACGGCTGGGGCCCTCCGCGCCTGTGAGCTTGTCCCCGAAGAGAAGGTAGATCAAAAGGGCGCCCATCACCAGAATGAGGATGAGCAGGGTGGGTGTCACGAGACTGTAGGAGTTTTTGGAGCGGCTGCCGTTTTTGGGGGCGGAGCGGCGGCCTCCGCGGCGGGCGGGTGTACCCTCCCGCTCCAGCGCCTCCTCCTCGCAGAAGGGACAATATTTATAAGTGTCGGAGTATTTTTCTCCGCAGTCGGGACAGCGCTTCATGGCCATGGCAGAACCTCCTGTCTACATACTTTACATAATAACATCATATCGGGTTTTCCCTCCCGCGTCAAGTGCGGCGGCAGGGAATTTTGTCCAAAGCAGGGGAAAAGCGTCATTTTTCAGAGGCGGCGGAATCGAAGAGATAGCCCAGGAAGCTTTCTGGGTAGTTGATGAACTCCCCCCGGCGCACCATGGAGAGGACCTCTTTCCGGGTGGCCCAGCGGACATCGCTGACCTCCTCCCGCTGGAGGCGGAGGGCGGAGAGGTCCACCTCCCGGCGGATGACGAAGTAGTCGTCAAAGCCGGTGGCAAAATTCACGGTGCACAGGGCCCGCACGCCGGTCAGGTCCAGGGAAAGGCCCAGTTCCTCTCCCACCTCCCTCTGGGCGGCGGCGCGGGTGGTTTCTCCTGCGGAGACGCCGCCGGCGGCGGAGAGGTCCCATTTTTCGCTCCAGAGGCGCTTTTCCTTGGCCCGCCGCTGGATCAGCAGGCGGTTTTTCCGGTCAAAAATACAGATATGGACGATGAGACGGTAGGTCCCCTTCTCCCGCCGGCTGTAGCGCTGGGCCGTCCTGCCCAGGGGGATACGGTTTTCGTCATAGAGATCCACAAGCTCCATCAGCGGCCTCCTCACTGTCTGCGGGCGGTGGCGTAATCGTCACCCCGGCGGTAGAAGGGACAGTTTCGGAAGTCCCCGCGCAAAAAGCGCTCCATCTCATCCTCATCCAGATCCATGGTACACACGTAGGCGTCCGTCAGATCGTCGTAATCATAGTTGACACATTCTTCGCAGTTGGAAGCCATGGCGGCTCATCCTTTCCGGTTTATCGTTCTTTTTTATTTTACGGCGGCTTGCGTCCAATTACAAGGAAAAAGGGAAAAAGAAGGGGAAAAAAGCGAATTTTGCAAGTTGTAGGATGACTGCCTGCAAGGTAGGACTTTGATGGAAAAGCAGGATACAACCGGGAAAAAGAGGACAAATTTGACCTTCTTTGTGCAGATACAACAAAATCGGACTGGCCTATCCGGGCAAATTTGCGACAAAACGGCATACAGGAAACGATTGACTTTTCTGCTTTGACACGCTAAAATACTACCAAACCCAAAGGAAATGAAAGGAGCCGGAACAATGACCTTCACCGCTATGTATGACAACCGGATGATGGCTAACACCGCGTCTGCGTCCTTCGCAGAGGCAAACGGCTCCTGCGCGCATACTGCCTCCATGCATTCCGCCAATTCCATCATGCTCACTGTGGACGCCATTATTATGGCGTCCATTCTTATTTGCGGCCTGATTCTGGGCGGCCTGCTGCGCCTGGCCGGCATTTCCCTGCTGGTTCTGGTACTGGTAGCCCTGGTAGTTCTGGTAGCACATCCCTTTGATATGCCTGCTGCGCGAAGAAAGCCATACCTGTAAAATGAGACAGGAATGCGGCTCCGCTCAGAAGGCGGGGCCGCTTTTTTGTATAAAAAGCATCCAACATTTTATGTTAAAAGGAGAAAGATTATGAAGAAGTTGTTTGCACTTGCCATGGCAGCCGTCATGACCATGTCCCTGGCCGCCTGCGGCGGCAAGGAAGACGCCCCTGCCGCTCCCGCTGCCTCCGCTCCCGCCGCCTCCGCCCCCGCCGCCTCCGGCGCGGCCTTCAAGCTGGGCGGCACCGGCCCCCTGACCGGCGGCGCCGCCATCTACGGCAACGCAGCCAAGAACGGCGCCCAGATCGCTGTTGATGAGATCAACGCCATGGACGGCGCCATCAAGTTCGAGCTGAAGTACGAGGACGACACCCATGACCCCGAGAAGGCCGTCAACGCCTACAACGCCCTGAAGGACTGGGGTATGCAGATCTCCCTGGGCTCTGTCACCTCCAAGCCCGCCGAGGCTACCTCCGCTGAAAACTACGCCGACCGCATCTTTGCCCTGACTCCCTCCGCCTCCTCCACCGCCACCGTCGAGGGCAAGGATAACTTCTTCCAGATGTGCTTCATGGATCCCAACCAGGGCTCCGCTTCCGCCCAGTACATCGCCGACAAGGCCATGGCCACCAAGGTTGCCGTCATCTGGAAGAACGACGACGTTTACTCCAAGGGCATCCACGACACCTTCGTTGCGAAGGCTGCCGAGCTGAACATTGAGATCGTCTCCGACACCACCTTCGCCGACGGCAACGACACCGACTTCTCCGTGCAGCTCTCCGACGCACAGACCAAGGGCGCTGAGCTGGTGTTCCTGCCCATGTATTATCAGCCCGCTTCCCTGATCTTCGCCCAGGCCTCCGGCATGGGCTACGCCCCCAAGTGGTTCGGCGTGGACGGCATGGACGGCATCCTGACCATGGAAAACTTTGACACCTCCCTGGCTGAGGGCGTCATCCTGCTGACTCCCTTCAACGCCGACTCTGACGACGCCGCCACCGCCGCCTTCGTGGCCGAGTATCAGAAGCGCTTCGGCGAGACCCCCAACCAGTTCGCTGCCGACGGCTATGACTGCGTCTACGCTTACAAGCAGGCTCTGGAAGCCGCCAACTGCACCCCCGACATGAGCAGAGAGGAAATCTGCGACGCCATGATCCAGCAGTTCACCACCATGACCTTCGACGGCCTCACCGGCGACGGCATGACCTGGAGCACCGACGGCACCGTGACCAAGAGCCCCAAGGGCATGATGATCCAGAACGGCGTTTACGTGGGCCTCGACTAAATAAAATAGAAAGACCCTCTCTCTTTTCCTCTACCCTGAGCACCCCGGGCCGGAGCGGCGAGTCCGCTCCGGCCGGGGCATGCAGCGCGTATCGGAAAGATACTGTGGAAACGGTGTTTTTCGGATACGCACTGAAGAACGAATTGTTGTTAGGAGTGTAAAACATGACCTTTCTGAACTTCCTCATCAGCGGGATCAGTCTGGGCAGCATTTACGCCATCATCGCCCTGGGCTACACCATGGTCTACGGCATCGCCAAGATGCTGAACTTCGCCCACGGCGACGTCATCATGGTGGGTGCGTACATCTGCTTCTACGCGGTTTCCCGCTTTAACCTGCCTCCCGTCCTGGCGGTGCTGGCAGCCATGCTGGTTTGCACCATGCTGGGTATGGTCATTGAGCGCCTGGCCTACAAGCCCCTGCGCCAGGCCCCGTCCCTGGCCGTGCTCATCACCGCCATCGGCGTGAGCTATTTCCTCCAGAACGGCGCCCAGCTTCTGTGGACCTCCAGCCCCAAGGTGTTCCCCAACTTCTTCAAGGTGGGGGATGAGGCCGGCGTAAAGCTCTTCAGCGGCCGGCTGAACATCTCCTACGTCACCATGGTCACCATCGCCGCCTGCGTCATCATCATGCTGGCGCTGACCTGGTTTACCGGCAAGACCCGTATGGGAAAGGCCATGCGCGCCTGCTCCGAGGATAAGGGAGCGGCCCAGCTGATGGGCATCAATGTCAACGCCACCATCTCCATGACTTTCGCCATCGGCTCCGGCCTTGCTGCCATCGCCGGCGTGCTGTTGTGCTCCGCCTATCCCACCCTGGTGCCTACCACCGGCTCCATGCCCGGCATCAAGGCCTTTACCGCCGCCGTCTTCGGCGGCATCGGCTCCATCCCCGGCGCCCTTTTGGGCGGACTGCTGCTGGGCGTGATCGAGATCTTCGCCAAGGCCTATATCTCCACCCAGCTCTCCGACGCGGTGGTGTTCGCCGTTTTGATCGTGGTGCTGCTGGTGAAGCCTGCGGGCCTTTTGGGCAAGCAGATCCGTGAGAAAGTGTGAGGTGGGAAAATGGCTAAGAAATTCAAAAAACTCAGCAAGACCACCCGCATGAACTTTGCCACCTACGGCCTGGTCATCGCGGCGTATCTCATTCTCCAGACCCTGGGAAATGCGGGCGCCATGAGCTCCTCCCTGAAGGGTATGCTCATCCCCATCTGCGCCTATATCGTGATGGCCGTCTCCCTGAACCTGACGGTGGGCGTCCTGGGCGAGCTGTCTTTGGGCCATGCGGGCTTCATGTCCATGGGCGCCTTCACCGGCGTGACGGCGGCTGTGGCCCTGCAGGACTTCATTCCCTCCGCTCCCCTTCGGCTGGCCGTGGGTATTTTGGTGGGCGCCGTCTTCGCCGCCATGGCGGGCTTCCTCATCGGCATTCCGGTGCTGCGGCTCAAGGGCGACTATCTGGCCATCGTCACCCTGGCCTTCGGCGAGATCATCAAGAGCATTTTCAACAACCTCTATGTGGGTGTTGACGGGCGGGGCCTCCACATGAGCTTCCTCACCGACAAGACCCAGCTTCAGGAGGGCGGCAAGCTCATCATCGCCGGCCCCATGGGCATCGGCGGCATCCAGAAGATCTCCACCTTTACCGCCGGCTTCCTGCTGGTGATGCTGACGCTGGTCATTGTGTTCAACCTGGTGAACAGCCGTGCGGGTCGGGCTATCATGGCCATCCGGGATAACCGCATCGCCGCCGAAAGCGTGGGCATCAACGTCACCAAGTACAAGATGATGGCCTTCGTCACCTCCGCCGCCCTGGCCGGCGCGGCAGGCACGCTGTTCGCCCTGAACTATTCCACCATCGCCGCCAATAAGTTTGACTTCAACACCTCCATCCTGGTGCTGGTGTTCGTGGTGCTGGGCGGCCTTGGCAATATGCTGGGCTCCATCGTGGCGGCCACCGCCCTCACCATCCTGCCCGAGGCGCTGCGCGAGTTCGCCGACTACCGGATGCTGGTCTACGCCATCGTGCTGATTCTGGTGATGCTTTTCACCAACAACCCCATGCTCAAGAGCTTCTTCAGCCGTTTCAAGTTCAGCAATTTCCGCGGAAAGGAGGCCGAGTGATATGTTTGCCAACCCCAACAAGACAAAGCTGGTCCCCATTCCCTCCAAGAGCCTGGTGCCCGAGCGGGACGTGAACCTGCGCCCCATCCTGGAGTGCATCAACCTTGGCATCAGCTTCGGCGGCCTTAAGGCTGTGGATAACTTCGACCTGACCATCGGCCGCACGGAGATCGCCGGCCTCATCGGCCCCAACGGCGCCGGCAAGACCACCGTGTTCAACCTCCTTACCAAGGTCTATCAGCCCACCAAGGGCACCATTTTGCTGGACGGCATGGATACCATCAACATGGATACCGCCCACGTCAACCGAGCGGGCATCGCCCGTACCTTCCAGAACATCCGCCTCTTCCAGGACGTCACCGTGGAGGACAACGTGAAGATCGCCATGGACAGCCAGATGAAGTACTCCATGTTCAGCGGCATCTTCCGCCTGCCGGGCTACTGGAAGGAGGAGAAGATGGCCCGGGAACGGGCGCTGGAGCTGCTGTCCATCTTCCACATGGAGGACCTGGCGGGGGTGAAGGCCGGCTCCCTGCCCTACGGCGCCCAGCGCCGCCTGGAGATCGTCCGGGCCCTGGCCACGAATCCCTCCCTGCTGCTGCTGGATGAGCCCGCCGCGGGCATGAACCCCTCCGAGACGGCGGAGCTGATGGAAAACATCCGCAAGATCCGGGATACCTTCCAGATCGCCATTTTGCTCATCGAGCACGACATGAACCTGGTGATGAACATCTGCGAGGGCATCTGCGTGCTGAACTTCGGCCGGGTCATCGCCAAGGGCACCCCTGACGATATCCAGGCCAATCCCGCCGTCATCGAGGCGTACCTGGGCAAGAAGAAGGAGGCGTGAGCATGAGTATTTTGAAGGTTGATGACATCAACGTCTACTACGGCAGCATCCACGCCATCAAAGGCGTTTCCTTCGAGGTGAACCAGGGGGAGATCGTGACGCTGATCGGCGCCAACGGCGCGGGCAAGTCCACCACGCTGAACACCATCTCCGGCCTGCTGCGCAGCTCCAGCGGCTCCGTCACCTTCCTGGATGAGGACCTGGGCAAGGTTCCCGCCCACAAGATCGTCTCCAAGGGGCTGGCCCTGGTGCCGGAGGGCCGCCGGGTGTTTTTGCAGATGACCGTGCAGGAAAACCTGGAGATGGGCGCCTACACCCTGGGGGCCAAAACCGGTGACGAGGACCTGGAAAAGGTCTTCACCCAGTTCCCCAGACTGAAGGAGCGCCGCCGCCAGGTGGCGGGCACCCTCTCCGGCGGCGAGCAGCAGATGCTGGCCATGGGCCGCGCCCTCATGAGCAAGCCCAAGCTTTTGATGCTGGATGAGCCCTCCATGGGCCTGGCCCCCATTCTGGTGGAGCAGATCTTCGACATCATCCGCCAGCTCCACGAGGACGGCACCACCATCTTGCTGGTGGAGCAGAATGCCCAGGCGGCCCTCAGCGTGGCTGACCGCGGCTATGTGCTGGAGACCGGCAAGATCGTCACCTCCGGCACCGGCGCGGAGCTGCTCAGCTCCCCCGCCATCAAAAAAGCCTATCTGGGCGGTTAAGAGAAACAGGAAGACCGGCAGGACCAAGGGCCCTGCCGGTTTTTTCGCTGGGGCATTGACGAAATTTGCCGAATACAGTATGCTGAAAGGGGAGGTGCGTCATATGGAAAAAAAGTCTAAATTTTATATTTCCAAGCATACGGGCTTTTGGGCCGTATGCGCCACGGTGCTGTGCCTGGCGGCATACATCGCCATCCTTTGCATGATCCAGACCATGTCCGGCGGGACAGAGCCGGTCCCCTATGGCTTTTATGTGGCCCGGGATGTGTTTTTGGTCATCTTTACCATCTTTTTGACCGCATTTCTCACGGGATGGCTGGTGGAGGTGCGCACCAAGAACGAGATCTATGCCAACGCCATCCTCCGGGACGTTTTTGCGAACCCCGTGTTTTACAAGGAGTTTTCCGTTGAAAACAAGCGGACCATGCTGGGGGAACTGGAAAAAGAGCTGCTGTTTGATGAAAACGACCAGATACAGAATATGTACGAGAGCATCAAGAAGAAAATGGCGGATGTGAAGAAGGAGGGCTATTACTATACCTCCTGCAATTACCATGTTTCCTGCTCCGTCAAGGACGGCATCATTTCCAAGGAAGTGAACCGGACGATCCGCCTGTGCCCTTATGACGAGAGCTATTCCGTTCAGGACCTGCTGGTGCTGAATTGGGCGGGGCTGAAGGAGATCCCGGACCATTTCCGGCTGAAGTCGGTGGTGGTGGACGGAAAGCCTCTGAAAAAGGAGGAGTATACGGTGACGGATGTGCCCCATCCCATTGAAACCGATTCCTTCTGCGGGTATTCCATCGCCCATATGTGCCGCATTACCGGGGAACTGCTTCTTTCCCGGAAGCGGGATACCGTCATTTCGGTCTCCTATGTCACCAAGGTCCCTCTCAGGGACAATATCTATACCTGCCGTACCGGCGTCCCCTGTAAGCGCTTTTCCGTGTATGTGAATCTGGAGGACAGCCCGGACTATAAGCTGAACGCGGTGGCCTTTGGCTTCCTGGACGCGGCCAAGGACTCTCCCTCCTGCCTGAACGACCACGAGGTCCGTATCGAGTTTGACGACTGGGTGTTCAATAAAGACGGTGTGACCATTTCCTTTGCAAAGAAGAAACCGGATCTGCCTGCCGCCGGAAAGGAGCGGCCCGCCGGAAAAGAACGGAAAAACCGGTGGCTGCTGAGAAATAGAGTTTGACAAACCGGTATCAAAGAGATATACTATAGAATACCATCTGTGTAGGGGCATCCGGGTGATGCTTGCGCAAATGGTAAACTGGAGGTTTTTTATGAAGCGTTTTGACGAAGACATCGCATAAGTCAAAAAACAGAGAAACAGTCCTTTAGGGGGTTTTGCGCGCATTTTTCACGGGGGACGTCCCTGGATGTTCACCGTGAACCTGCCGGCGGGGCCTGCTGTCTTGCAGCCTGAGCGGATCAAATCCGCTCAGGCTTTTTTGTGCGTCGGATGCCCTGGGGAGCCGGGGTCAGTCCACATCGTAAAGGGAGTCCAGGGTCAGCCAGGTCTGGGAGAAGGGCCGCATCAGGTTCCAGAACCCGCAGCCCTGGAAACCGTATTCCGCGATGAGGCGGAGCTTTGCCTCCATGGAGCGGGCGTCCTCGAACCAGACCTCGTGGACGGTGCCGTCCTGGGCGGTGTAATGGAAGAAGGGGGAGACAGCGGTTTCGTCGAACTGGATGGCGATGCGGTGGGCTATGGCGATGCGGATGGCCTCCTGATTGGAGATGGAGCGGGCCCGGGTGACGCCCTGACGGAAGGGCAGGGGCCAGTCGTAGCCGTAGTTGGGCACGCCCAGGAAGATCTTTTCCGGGGGAATCACCGTCACGGCGTAGTCCAGCACCGCCCGCACGTTGGGCAGGGGGGCCACCGCCATGGGCGGGCCGTAGGTATAGCCCCACTCGTAGGTCATGAGGAGCACTCCGTCGGTGGCGGCGGCCACGGCGGCATAGTCGTGGCCCTCGTAAAGAAGGCCCCGCTGGCTGGCGCTGGTCTTGGGGGCCAGAGCCGCCCACAAGAATAATCCCCTGGCGTGGAGGAGCCGCCGCAGCCGGTCCAAAAAGGCGGCGTAGGCCGACGCCAGGTCCCCGGGGATGTACTCGAAGTCCACGTCCAGCCCCGCGTAGCCCCGGTAGAGAAGGGTTTGCAGGATCTGCTCCACCAGCCGGTCCTGAGGGGAGCGCTCCGTCAATACCATGGTGGCCCGCTGGGTGTCGAAGGAGCCCTCCTCCGTCAGGGTGGAAAGGTGCATCACCGGCTTTGTGCCCCGCTCCCGGGCAGCGGCGAGGAGAAGGTCGTCCGCCAGGGGCAGAAGGTTCCCCTCCGCCGTGATGCCGTAGGTGAAGGGGGCCAGGTAGGTGAGGTAGGGCAGCGTCTCGTTCAGCAGCGCCGGGGAAATGTGGGGATAGGCGTAGCCGTTGGCGGCGGCCGTTCCCAGCTTTTCTCCAAAGTAGGAGATCACCAGGGCCTGGCCCGGATCGATCTGGGAGCCGCCTCCCAGGAAGAAGTTGTTGCGCCACAGGGCGCGGACGGTGGTGGAATAGCGTCCGGCGATGGTGGTCAGGGTTTCCCCGGACTGCACGGCGTGGACCACCCGGGGAAAGCGGATCACCAGGGTCTGGCCCACGGCAAGGGCCCCGTCCGGGGGAACGGAATTGTCGGAAGCAAGGCGGGCCGGGTCCACGCCGTAGTGCTCCGCGATGGAGGGGAGAGTCTCCCCGGCCCGGACTACGTGTATGGTCATGTCGATCACCTCTTTTGTCCAACCTATGCGGCGGGCCGGGGAAAAAGAAGCACTTGCCTTTTTTCCCTTCCGGAGATACCATGTAGGTAGTGAAATGTTTTTCGGGGATAGGGATATCCCCGGGAGGGGAGAGACCTGTGAACATCCGAAAATACGAGGCCTTTGTCCGGGCTGTGGAGCTGGGGAGCCTTTCCAAGGCGGCGGAGGAGCTGGGGTATACCCAATCCGGCATCAGCCACATGATGCAGTCGCTGGAGGAGGAGGTGGGCTTTCCCCTGCTGGTGCGTACCTCCGTGGGCATCAAGCCCAACAGCGAGGGGGAGATGCTCCTGCCTGTTATCCGGGAGCTGCTGGGCATCAACGAGTCTTTGGAGCAGCACATCGCCAAGATCAAGGGAGTGGATACCGGCCATATCCGCATCGCCTGCTATTCCAGCATCGCCGCTTACTGGCTGCCGGAGATCATCGCCGCGTTCCAGAAGGAGTTTCCCAACGTGGAGATCCAGATTATGGAGGGCGGCGCGGACACCATCGAGGCCATGATGGAAAACCGCCAGGCGGACCTGTGCCTTTACGCCGGGGGTGAGGGGAAGAGCTTCGAGTGGGTGCCCCTGTACCGGGACAGGATGCTGGTGCTGGTCCCGCCGGAGCACCCGGAGGCGTCGGCGGAGAGGATCTCTCCACAGCGGCTGCAGCAGGAGCGGTTCATCGTCCCGGTGAAGGAGTATGACGGCGAGGTATACGGCATTCTGGATACCTTCCCCGCCGCGCCGGAGACCGCCTTTTCCGCCTGCAGCGACTATGCCATCATCAACATGGTGCGCCTGGGGTTGGGGGTGTCCATTTTGCCGGAGCTGGTGGTGAAACACTATTCCGGCGGCACCGCCGCCCTGGAGCTGGACCCGCCCCGCTACCGGATGCTGGGCATGGGGGTGCCTCAGATGAAGGCCGTCTCCCCTGTGACCCAAAACTTCATGCGCTATGTCCGTGCCTTTGTGAAAGAACTGGGGAAAACAGAATAAAGGGTTGAAACCGCCTCTTCGGAGGCGGTTTTTCTTTGCGGCGGAAGCAGCGGATCTTCTTCCTGAAAATGGATTTCTTAGAAAGAAGTCGGTCGTCAGACAACAAAAAATGACGTCGTACGGAAAATGCAGGAATTAAAATGGTGTTTGCAAATTTGGAAATAAGGCCCGCTGACCGCCGTTTTTCACCGGTGGGAGGCCGGGAGCGAAAACTGAAAACGGGATTTTTGAAAGTTTTTTGGTGTTATATTGATAAAAATATGGAAACCGATGGAAAAACGAAACTTTTTTTCGAAAAACACTCCACAAAATTTTTCTCTTAAAATTGTTATTTTTTACAATTTTTTAGAATTAAAAGGAAAAAGTGTTGCATATCTCAGAAAAAGGAAGTATAGTCATAAGCAAGTTTTTTATTTTCTCTTGCATGGCGAAAAAAGAGCCGGGCAGGAGATGCGGAGGCGCTCCGGACAGCGGAACGCCCCGGCGCCCACCCGGGCGGAAGCCCCGTTCACCGGGGGAAGGACCCTTGGCAACGACTGTGCCCATAGGGGGCGCGGTTGCAATATAAAACAAAGAGGAAGAGGAGAGAAGTTATGAAGAAGGTATTTTCGATTTTGTTGGCTTCAGCTATGATGCTGACTCTGCTGGCCGGCTGCGGCGGCAAGGGCGGCACCAGCGCACCGGCCGCCGGCTCCGGCGCGGCAGCGGCGCCCAGCGGCAAGACCCAGATCCTGACCATCGGCACCGCCGACTCCACCGGCACCATGTATCCCGTGGGCGCGGCTGTGGCCTCCGTCATCAACGACAATGTCCCCGGCTTCAAGGTCAACGTGGAGACCTCCAAGGGCTCTCCCGCCAACTGCGTGAACATCCAGTCCGGTGAGGTCCAGTTGGCCACCATCGCCGGCGACACCGCCATGCAGGCCGTCAACGGCGCCGGCAAGTTCGAGGGCCAGGCCTGCTCCGACCTGCGCGCCATCTGCGCTGTTTACACCTCCCTTTCCAACTGGATCGCCCTCAAGAGCAGCGGCATGACCATGGTCCATGACCTGACCGGCAAGAACGTGGCCGTTGGCCCCGAGGCCTCCACCACCGAGATCGCCGGCCTGGCGGGCCTGGAGGCCTGCGGCGTGGAGCCCGCTGAAAAGGTGAACCTGGGCCTGGGCGACGGCGCCAACGAAGTGGGCGACGGCCTGCGGGACGCCTCTCACGGCTTCGCCGGCATCCCCATCGGCGGCCAGCTCAGCGTTGCCCAGACCAAGGACTGCGTCTTCCTGGGCTACACCGACGAGGAACTGGATAAGGTCGTTGCGGGCAACCCCTCCTACTATAAGACCGTTATCCCCGCCGGCACCTATCCCGGCCAGGATGAGGACGTCCCCACCTTCGGCGTGAAGTGCCTGATCGTTGCCAACGCCAACTTGGATGACGCCACCGCCTACGCTTTTGCCGAGGCCCTGTCCACCCATGTCTCCGACCTGGTGGCCGGCCACGCCTCCATGACCTCCATGCAGGATCCCAGCTTCATCTGCAACGACCTGCCCATCGAGCTGCATCCCGGTGCCGCCCAGTACTATAAGGATGCCGGTATGCTGAAGTAAGGCCTGTACTTAGAGATCCATTCATCTGTAAGAGAAAAACGTACTGCCGTTTGGAACCTTCCAAACGGCAGTACGGGATAATAGGCATTTACGGTATATTTTCAACCTGATATAAGGAGGGAGACTCCAAATGGCAAAAGAGAAGAAAGCAAAAGAGATCGACGTAGAAAGCCTGGACAGCGAGCTTGCCGCCGCCCGGACTCTGGAGGAGGGCAAGGGCTCCAAGTTTGTGAAGGCCGCCGCCATCGTGGCCTTCTGCATGACGCTTTTCCACATTGTGACCGGCTTCCGCGGCCAGTTCAACTATGTGACCCAGCGGGGCGTTCATCTGGCCTTCGGCATCACCATCGTGCTGCTGACCATGCCCCTGTATGACCACTTCTTCGGCAAGAAATTCGCCGGGAACAAGGCCTTCCAGGTGATCTGCCGGGTGATCGACCTGGCGCTGGTGGCCGGCGTCTGGGCGGCGGTGTTCATCGCCAAGGACGAGGTGGCCCACATCTCCGACCGCCTGGGCGTAGTGACGCCCATGGCCACCCTGGCCGGCGCGCTGCTGCTGCTGATCGTGCTGGAGGCCACCCGCCGCTGCCTGGGCTGGATCATGCCCATCCTGGCCATGGTATTCATCGCCTACGCCCTGGCGGGCCCCTACCTGCCTGAGGCCATCATGCACAAGGGCTACAGCATGGAGCGCATCTGCAAGTTCCTGGCCACCGATCTGGACGGCATCTTCGGCACCACCATGAGCGTCTCCGCCACGGTCATCTTCATGTTCGTGATGTTCGGCGCCTTCCTGGAGAAGTCCGGCTGCAGCCAGTTCATCAACGACATGGCCTTCTCCCTGACGGGCAAGATCCGCTCCGGCCCCGCCCTGTCCGCCGTGGTGGCCTCCGCCCTGATGGGCACCATCAACGGCTCCGCAGTTGCCAACGTGGTGGGCACCGGCACCTTCACCATCCCCCTGATGAAGTCCCGGGGCTACAAGTCCCCCTTCGCCGCCGGCGTGGAGGCCGTGGCTTCCACCGGCGGGCAGATCCTGCCCCCGGTCATGGGCTCCGGCGCCTTCCTGATGGTGGCCTTCACCAATGAGCCCTACATCGCCATTGTGATATGCGCCGTGATCCCCGCCCTGCTGTACTTCATCGGCGCGGCCACCGCCGTGGTGTCCCAGTCTGAGATCGCCGACATCGAGCTGGTGGACCCCAAGGATATCCCCAAGACCAAGGACGTGTTTAAGTCCGGCTGGATCTATCTGGTAATCATCGGCGTGCTGATCTACTGCCTGCTGGTAGCACAGCTCTCCCCCCTGTACTCCGCCCTGATCGCCACGGCCAGCGTGCCTCTGGTCATGCTCTTTGACCGTAAGCAAAAGCGTTTCACCATCAAGGACATCGCCCCCTCCATGGTCAAGGCCGGCTTCAGCTCCATGACCATCGTCATGGGCTGCGCCTGCGCCGGCATCGTGGTGGCCATGACCGCCCTCACCGGCATCGGCGTGGTCTTCGGCGACATGATGATTAAGGCCGCCGGCGGCAACCTGTTCCTGTCCCTGGTGTTTACCGCCATCGCCTGCGTCATCCTGGGCATGGGCCTGCCCACCACCTCCGCCTACGTCATCGCCGCGTCCATCCTGGCTCCCTCCCTGGTGAAGCTGGGCCTGCCGCTGCTGACTGCCCACCTGTTCGTGTTCTACTTCGCCTGCCTGTCCGCCATCACGCCTCCCGTGGCCCTGGCGGCCTACGCCGGCGCCGGCCTTGCCAAGACGGACCCCATGGCCACGGCCGTGGAGGCCTGCAAGCTGGGCTTCGCGGGCTTCATCGCTCCCTTTGCCTTCTGCTACAGCCCCGCGCTGATGCTCAAGGGCGACCTCTTTGAGATCATCACCGTTTGCCTCTCCGCCCTGATCGGCACCATCGTCATCTCCATGGGCTTCCAAGGCTGGCTGCTGTGGAAGCTGAGCTATCTGGAGCGGCTGTTGTTCGTGGCCGGCGGTATGCTGATGTTCATCCCCGGCAGCGTCACCGACGTGGCCGGCCTGGCGGTGATCCTGCTGGTGATCCTCATCAACGCCAAGAAGTGGAGAAGGGTCAAGGCCCCCGCGGCCTGAGCCCGGTTTCCGAATGGGCCTTCCCCTATGGTGCAGGCCGGGGGAGTTCTCCTTCGGAGAAGATCAAAACGCAAACAGGCGGTATCCGGTAAAATACCGGATACCGCCTGTTTTTCACCATGTGTTCGGATGACGCCCTGCCTCTGGGGAGGCGGGGCTTTCTTAATCCCGGGGATGGGGCAGATTCCAGCGGTAATGGGCGGAAAGGCCCCGGATGAGAAACACCACGCCGGCTCCCAGCAGCATGGCGGGCAGCTCCCCCAGAACCTGCCAGAGAAGGCTGCACACCAACGCCCCCAGAAGGGAGGCGGAGGCGTAAACGTGCTTGATGAAGATATAGGGGGTGTCGCCGGCCAGGACGTCCCGCAAAACGCCGCCGCCAACGCCGGTGATGACGCCCACAAATACCAGCAGGAAGACCGAGGGCTCCGCCACGCACCTCTGGGCCACCCGGATGCCGCTGACGGTGAAGATGCCCAGGCCCGCGGTGTCCATCAGGAAGAGGGCCAGGTCATAGAACTGCTGGTTGCGCTGGAGCAGGTGGCGGACCTGGGAGAGAAACAGCACCAGGGAGGCCGCCAGGGCCACCAGGGCGTAGCTGGGGTCCCGGAAGGTGGCCGGCGGCGTGTTGCCCAGGGTCACATCCCGGATGATGCCGCCGCCCACGGCGGTGGTCAGTCCCAGAATGCACACGCCGAAAAGGTCCATTTTCTTTTTCAGTCCCGTCATGGCGCCGGACATGGCGAAGGCAAGGGTGCCCAGAAGCTCAAAGATAAAAAGGAGGATATCCACGCCGCGGCCCTACTGCTTTCCCTGGTGGATCATGTCCATGAAGGCGGAGGCGGCGGCAGTGGGAGTCACGCCCCGGAGGGTGCACATATCCACGCTGCGGGCGGGGATCTCGAAATCCGTTTTCAGGATGCGGATGGTGCCCACGTCCAGGGCGTCCCGGATGAATTCCTCCGTCACGGCGGCCACGCCCAGGCCGATGGCGGACAGGGACACCAGAAGCTGCCGGGAGGAAAGCTCGATCTCCGGGTTCAGCGTCACGCCGTGGCGCAGGAATTCCTGCTCCAGAAAGACGCGGCTGCTGGCCTTGCGCTCCAGCATGATGAGGGGGAAGGCAGCAATCTCCTGCCGGGAGTAGATGTGGTCAAAATCGCAGTGGTATTTGCTGCCCGCCACGAATACGGAGTGGGTGGCAAAGCACTTCCAGCAGTCCAGGGCGCTGTCCGACGGAGCGGAGGCAAAGGCGATGTCCACCGCGCCGGATTTGAGCATACTGAGGACCTTGGCGCCCCGGCCGCTGACGATGCGCAGGTGGATGCCGGGATGCTCCCGGTGGAACTGCTCCAGGTAGGGGGTCAGGAACCAGCTTGTAACGGTGTCGCTGGCGCCGATGACCAGGGACCCCAGCAAAAGCTGCTGGGCCTGGGTGAGCTTGTCCTCTCCGGTGGCCAGCAGGCCCAGGGCGCTGCGGACATACTGGTAGAGCATCTGCCCCTCGCTGGTGAGGGCCACGCCCCGGGGGCTGCGGACGAACAGCCGGGCCTGCAGCGCGGTTTCCAGCTGCTTGATGGACTGGCTGACGGCGGATTGGGAAATATAAAGGTTTTTGGCGGCGGCCGAGATATTGCCGGTGTCGGCCACCTCCTTGAAAACACGGTAAAGTTCTAGTTTGACTGCCATGGAAGCTCCTCCTGCAATCAGGATTTCTTATCTTAGATATTAGTATTATAAGTGATAAAAGGAAAAAGCGCAACACTCGGACGGGAAATTTTCCGCAAGTACATTGAAATAAGGGGGGATTTTGGTATACTAATACCATCATTCTGTGCGCTGAGGCGCACCTGACGGAGGAAACGATATGCGCTGCAACATCCTGGCTGTGGGCGACGTGGTGGGGGAGCAGGGCCTTGCCCATCTGGAACGGCACCTGCGGAGCCTGAAAAAGCTGAAAGCCATCGACTTTACCGTGGTGAACGGCGAAAACGCCTCCGGTGTGGGCCTGACGCCGGAGCAGGCGCGGCGCATCTACGACGCCGGCGCCGACGCCGTGACGCTGGGCAACCACGCCTTCGGCAAGATGCAGATCCGGGATTTCCTGGAGGATACCCCCTGGCTTCTGCGCCCCGCCAACTTCACCGGCCGGATGCCGGGCCACGGGTGTGAGATCTTCGACCTGGGGGCGGTGCGCATCCGGGTCATGAACCTCATCGGCCGGTGCGATCTTGCCTGGGGGACGGAAAACCCCTTCACCACGGCGGACAGGCTTCTGGAGCGGGGCCGGGCGGACATCACCCTGGTGGACTTTCACGCCGAGGCCACCAGCGAAAAGCTGGCCATGGGCTACTATCTGGACGGCCGGGTCAGCGCCCTCTGGGGCACCCACACCCATGTCCCCACCGCCGACGAGCGGGTCTATCCGGGGGGTATGGGCTACCTCACCGACCTGGGCATGACCGGGCCCGTGGAATCGGTGCTGGGGATAGAGCCGGAGCAGTCGGTGGAGCATTTCCTGGGGGGGCTCCCCGGGCGCTACCGCTGCCCCGACGGGCCCTGCAAGCTGCAAGGGTGCGTCTTTGGCATCGACAGTGAAACGGGCAGGTGCGTGTCGGCGGAGCGGGTGGATATCCGCTGAGGCCCACCCCGGGCAGTGAAAAAACAGGGCAGGCGGAGATTTTCCGCCCGCCGCAGTATAGAAGTATAGAAAAGGAGAACATACAGATGTCCATTCAGAAAGTGAGAGCCTATTTTGCCCCCCTCGGCATTGAGGGGCGCATCCGGGAATTCGACGTCTCCTCCGCCACGGTGGAGCTGGCCGCCATAGCCGTTGGAGTGGAGGGGGCCCGCATCGCCAAGACGCTGAGCTTCAAGGTGGATGACCAACCCATTTTGATCGTGGCGGCGGGGGACGCTAAGGTGGACAACAGCCGCTACAAGGCCCAGTTCCACACCAAGGCCAAGATGCTCACCCACGAGGAGGCCCACACCATGATCGGCCACGACGTGGGAGGGGTGTGCCCCTTCGCCCTTCCGGAGGACGTGAAGGTCTATCTGGACGAGTCCCTGCGCCGGTTTGAAACCGTTTTCCCGGCGGCGGGCAGCAGCAACAGCGCCGTGGAGATGACCTGCGCCGAGCTGGAGCGGTATGCCTCCAACTTCACCGCCTGGGTGGACGTGTGCAAGGGCTGGAGAGAGGAAGCGTAAAGGCGGGGCCCCTGTGGGCGCCGCCGCGGGGGACGGATGCGTCCCCGGCAGCGGGAGGAAATCTATGATCAAATTTATCCACGCGGCGGACCTGCACCTGGACAGCGCCTTCGGCGCCCTGCCCCCCGGGCAGGCCGCGGCGCGGCGGCGGGAGCTGAGAGGGCTTCCTGACCGTCTTGCGGACTATGTGAACGGCCATGAGGTGAAGCTGGTGCTGCTTGCCGGAGACCTGTTCGACTCCGCCTCCGTCTACCGGGAAACGGCGGAGGAGCTGGGACGCGCCCTGGGACGGATGCGGGCCAGGGTGGTCATCGCCCCCGGCAACCACGACGCCTACGGCCCGGCCTGGGAGCGCATTCCCTGGCCGGAAAATGTGACGGTTTTCAAAGAAAACAAAATGACCGCCCTGGAGCTGGGGGACATTGTGCTCCACGGCGGGGCCTTTACCGCTCCGGAGCAGCCGGAGAGCCTCCTGCGGGGATTTCACGCCCCGGAGGACGGCAAGCTCCATATAGGCATCCTCCACGGGGAGGTGGGGGCGGCGGAGAGCCCCTATAACCCCATCGCCCCGGAGGAGATCGCCGGGAGCGGCCTGGCCTACCTGGCCCTGGGCCACATCCACAAGCGCAGCGGGCCTGTCCGCTACGGCGGCACCCTCTGCGCCTGGCCCGGCTGCCCGGAGGGGCGGGGCTTTGACGAGCTGGGGGAGAAAGGCTTTTACCAGGGCGTCATCAGCGATACCGGCGCTATTTCCCTGGACTTCGTCCCCTTTGCCGGACGGAGGTATGAGATCGTAACGGTGGACGTGACGGGCAAAGACCCCCGCGCCGCCCTGGAGGAGGCCCTTCCCCGGGATACGGAGCGGGACCTTTACCGTATCCTCCTCACCGGCGAAACCGGGGAGGGAGGCGTGGACGCGGCGGCGCTGCAGGAGGCGCTGGCCCCCCGGTTCTACGCCCTGGAGGTACGGGACCGGACACGGATGGCGGAGGATGTCTGGTGCCGCGCCGGAGAGGATTCCCTTCGGGGGATGTTCCTCCGGGAGCTGCGGGCCAAATGGAAGAATGCAAAAACGGAGGAGGAAAAGGAGACCGTGACCAGAGCGGCCCGCTTCGGCCTTGCCGCCCTGGACCACCGGGACCTTGGCTGAGAATGAAACGAGTTTTATGGATCGGGACCGGCGGCACCATCGCCTCAGAGGCGGGGGAGGGGGGCCTGGCCCCGGAGCTGAACAGCCGGGAGCTCCTTGCCCGCATCCCGGCCGTGTCACGGCTGTGCGATGTGACGTGCATCCAGCTCATGAATCTGGATTCCACCAACATCACCCCCCAACACTGGCTGATGATGGCCGGATGCATCCGGGACCATTACCCGGACTTCGACGGCTTCGTCCTCACCCACGGGACGGACACCATGGCCTATACCGCCGCGGCGCTGAGCTATCTCATCCAGCAAAGTCCCAAGCCCATCATCCTCACGGGGGGCCAGAAGCCCATCGGCTTTGACTCCACGGATTCCAAGATCAACCTCCAGGACGCCTTCCGCTGTGCCACGGAGGACCTGCCGGGGGTCTCCATCGTCTTCAACAACAAGGTCATTCCCGGCACCCGGGCGAAAAAGACCCGTTCCAAGAGCTTTCAGGCCTTTTCCAGTATCAACTACCCCTACCTGGGGGTGCTGCGGGACGGTGTGCTGCTGCGCTATATCCGGCCGGAATGCGCCGGCGGGCCCATCTTCTACGACCGTCTGGATACCAAGGTGGCCCTGATGAAGCTGACCCCGGGGGCGGACCACACCTACGCGGAGTTCCTGCTGGAGCGCAGCGACGCCCTCATCATCGAGAGCTTCGGTGTGGGGGGCCTTCCCGAGGAGGGGGGCTTTTACCAGTGCCTGAGCAAATGGATGGAGCGGGGCAGGACCGTGGTCCTCACCACCCAGGTGGAAAACGAGGGCAGCGACCTCGGCGTTTACCATGTGGGCCACCGACTGAAAAATGACCTGGGGGTGCTGGAGGCCTACGACATGACCACCGAGGCGGTGGTGGCGAAGCTTATGTGGATCCTGGGCCTGACCCGGAAGCGGGAAGAGGTGGAGCGCCTGTTCTACACCCCCGTGGCCAAGGATATCCTGTGGCCGGAGCCCTGAGGGCCGGCCCATGAAAAAAACCGCCCCGGCGGATACCGGGGCGGGACAGGGGCTTAAAGCTGGGAGAAGACCTGGCCGATGGGGTCCCGGATGACGAGACCCGCCGCAAGGTCCCGGGCCACGGCAGACTTGTTGATGAGCACCAGCTTTCCGCCCCGGTAGTAGTTGATGAGCCCGGCGGCGGGATAGACGTTCAAAGAGGTGCCGCCGATGATGAGCACATCCGCCTGGGCGATGGCGCGGAGGGAGTCGTTGATGGTGGCCTGGTCCAGGCCCTCCTCATACAGCACCACATCGGGCTTCACCATGCCGCCGCATTCGCACCTGGGAATGCCGGTGGAGTGAAGCATAAAGGTGAAATCGTGGAATTTGCCGCACTTTTCGCAGTAGTTCCGGTGGACGCTGCCGTGAAGCTCGTACACCCGCCGGCTTCCCGCCATCTGGTGGAGGCCGTCGATGTTCTGGGTGACGATGGCCCGGAGTTTGCCCTCCTTCTCCCACTGGGCCAGCTTGAAATGGGCGGCGTTGGGCTCTGCGCCGGGGGCCAGTAGCTTGGCCCGGTAGAAGCGGAAGAACTCCTCCGGGTTGGCCTCGTAAAAGGTATGGCTCAGGATCACCTCCGGGGGATAGGCCCATTGCTGGTGGTAAAGCCCGTCGGTGGAGCGGAAGTCCGGGATGCCGGACTCCGTGGAGACCCCCGCGCCGCCGAAAAAGACGATATTGTCGGTGGAGTCCACCAGTTCCTTCAGCTTTTTGACCTCGTCAGTCATGAAAATCCCTCCCAAGGAGTAATGTAATGAATATTCAGATCTTCGGCAATTCCAAGTCCTTCGACACGAAGAAGGCGGAGCGGTGGTTCAAGGAGCGCCGCATCAAGTATCAGTATATCGACCTGCCCTCAAAAGGATTATCCCCCAGGGAATACCTCTCCGTCAAGCAGAAAGTTGGCTTTGAGGCCCTGGTAAACACCAAATGCAAAGCCTATGAAGCCCTTTACATGGCCTACATCACCCCCGCGGCCCGGGAGGAAACGCTTTTGGAGCATCCGGAGCTGTTCAACGCCCCCATTGTCCGCAACGGGAAGGAGGCCACCGTGGGCTATTGCCCGGAGGTATGGGCAGGCTGGGAGTAACGGGAGGGACCGGAGGCCGCTCCGGGGAAGGGAGGTGCCCCATGAAGGAACGCTTGCTGAAAAACCGCTTCATCCGCTTCGGCTACCTTATGGCGCGCCGCTTCCTGCGCCACGGCGTGGGCACCCAGAGCGCCGCCCTGAGCTTTTACCTCCTGTTCATGATCTTTCCCTTCCTTATTTTCCTCAGCGCCCTGCTGGGATTGCTGCACCTGGATGTGGCGGGCATCCTGGTGGCGCTGGGGGAGATCCTGCCGGGGGAGGTGGTGGAGCTGGTGGGGATGTACCTGCGCTATGTGCGGGAGAATTCCAGCCTGCGCCTTGCCCTCTTCGGACTGTTTTTTTCCATCTGGTTCCCCATGCGGGCCACCAACGCCCTTTTGCGGGCCGTGCGCACGGCCTACCACCTGGGGCCGCCCCACAGCACGGTGCGCCAGCTCATCAAGTCCCTGGCCTACACGGTGCTGCTCATTGTGACCATCACCCTGACGCTGACTGCCGTGACGGTGAGCGACTGGCTGCTGGATTACGCCGTGGCCCATTTCCGCCTGCCGGCCTTTGTGGCGCTGCTGTGGGGGAAGCTCCGCTTCCCCGTGGCGGGCGTGGCGGGCTTCTTCGCCCTCTGCGCCCTTTACGCCCTGGCCCAGGACGGCCCCCAGCGCTGGAGGAACATCTGGCCGGGCACCGTTTCGGCCCTTGGGGCGTGGCTGGGCCTGTCCTGGCTTTATAACCTGTATGTGGAGCATTTTGCCCACTATTCGGTGCTTTACGGCTCCATCGGTACCATCATCGTGCTTTTGATCTGGCTGAATATGAGCGCCGTCACCCTCATCATGGGGGCGGAGATGAACGGCGTCCTTATGGCCATGGGCAGCGGAAAAGAAAGAGAGGAACTGTTATGATGGAAAGAAAAGAGGCCTGCCTTGCAGCCATCCTGCAGGCGGCCCGGGATATGTGCCTTGCCGCCCAGACGGCGCCTAAGGCCTGCGGGCGGGACAGCGTGGAGTGCGGGGTCCTCACCGGGGAGGAGATCGCCGCCCTGGCGGAGGAGATGGAGCGCATCGAACGGGAGACGCCGGGCTGCCGCCCCATTTTTTACCGGGACGCGGCCCTGGTGCGCCTTTGCCAGGCGGTGGTGCTCATCGGTTCCCGGAACCAGAGCCGGGGGGTAGTTCCCTGCGGCTTTTGCGGCAACGGCGACTGCGCCGGGATGCACAAAACGCCGGGGCAGCACTGCGCCTTTGACGACATCGACCTGGGCATCGCCATCGGCAGCGCCGCAGCCGTGGCGGCGGACCGCCGGGTGGACAACCGGGTGCTCTACACCGCCGGAATCGCGGCCATGAACCTGAAACTCCTGGGGGAGAAGGCGGGCACCATCATCGCCATCCCCCTGACGGCCTCGGAGCGGAATATTTTCTTCGTACGGGGATAAATAAACATGAGCGGACGGGGAGGACGGACCGCCGTTCCCCGCCGCCATCATCAGAAAGGAACGGATCTTTATGGATGAAAAACTGCTGGAATATGCCCGGCTGCTGGTGCGGGTGGGCCTGAACGTGCAAAAGGGCCAGAGACTGGTGATCTCCTCCCCGGTGGAGTGCGCCTACTTTGCCCGTATGTGCGCCAAGGAGGCCTATGAAGCCGGCTGCCGGGAGGTGGTCATGAACTGGCATGACGACGCCATGGCCCGCCTTAAGTATCTCTATGCCGACGACGAGATCTTCGACCAGGTCCCCCTCTGGCGGCGCCACTTCTTCAATGACTACGCCCTGGAGGGAGCGGCCTATCTGGCCATCTCCGCCTCCGACCCGGAGAATTTCAAGGGGGTGGATTCCCAGCGCATCATCCGGGCCCAGCGCGCCAGCGGCAAGGCGCTGAAGGATTTCGATCGCCTGCAGATGTGCAGCGGCTTCCCCTGGTGCATCGCCTCCATCCCCATCCCCAGCTGGGCAAAGACGGTGTTCCCCGGCGAAGGCGAGGCGGAGGCCATGGAAAAGCTCTGGGAGGCCATTTTCAAGGCCGTCCGCATCAGCGGGGACGGCAAGGCCGTGGAGCGCTGGCAGGAGCACCTCTCCACCCTTCACGCCCGCCTGGAGAAGATGAACGCCCTGCGCTTCAAGAGCCTGCACTACACCAATTCCCTGGGCACCGACCTCACCGTGGAGCTGCCCGAGGGCCACATCTGGGAGGCGGGCAACGACGTGACCCTCTCCGGCCAGACGTATATCGCCAACATCCCCACGGAGGAGCTGTTCACCTCTCCCCTGAGGACCGGCGTCAACGGCGTGGTGTATTCCTCCATGCCCCTGGTGAACGACGGCGCCATCGTGGATGGGTTCCATTTCGTGGTGAAGGACGGAAAGATCGTGGAATGCCATGCCGAAAAGGGGGAGGAAGAGCTGAAGGCCGCCATCAGCGTGGACGAGGGGGCCAGCTACTTCGGCGAGGTGGCCCTGGTGCCCTATGACAGCCCCATCTCCAACCAGAAGATCCTGTTCTACAATACCCTCTTTGACGAGAATGCCGCCTGCCATATCGCCTTCGGCGAGGCGTATCCCTGCCTGGAGGGTGGCCAGAAGATGACCAAGGAAGAGCTGAAGGCCCGGGGCCTCAACGACTCCATCACCCATGTGGACTTCATGATCGGCACCGCCGATCTGTCCATCGTGGGCACCACCCACGACGGCCGGGAGGTCCCCGTGTTCGTAAACGGCAATTTCGCCATCTGAGGAGCATACCTATGTATCGCACAAGAGAAAACAGCGCCGATGTCCTCATCTGCCAGGGCGCCCGGGTGGTGGGTGACGTGAAGCTGGGCAAGGGCGTAAGCGTTTGGTACAACGCCGTCATCCGGGGCGACAAGGGCCCCATCACCATCGGGGAGAACACCAACGTCCAGGACGGCGTGGTGCTCCACAACGAGACCCATGTGGGCGCGGGGTGCACCCTGGGGCACAACGCCGTCGTCCACGGCTGCACCGTGGGAAACAACACCCTCATCGGCATGGGGGCGGTGGTGCTGGACGGCGCCCGGATCGGAAATGACTGCCTGGTGGGAGCCGGGGCCCTGGTCACAGGGAAAATGGACGCCCCGGACGGCTCCATGCTCCTGGGCAGCCCCGCAAAGGTGGTGCGCCGCCTGACGGAGCGGGAGATCGAGGGAAACCGGGAATCCATGCGGGAGTATCTGGAGCTTGCGGAAAAATGCCGCAGAGGCTGATAAGAGGAACGCTATGAATTGGAATAAGGAAACCGTAAAAAACCTTCTCATCGTGGTGTGCGGCGGCGGGGCCTTTTACGTCGCCATCCAGCATCTGAACGTCCTTTGGTGGGGCGTGAGGGCGCTGGTGGGCATCCTGGCCCCCTTTTTGCTGGGCGGGGCCATCGCTTTCGTGCTGAATGTCCCCATGCGGGCCATCGAGCGCCACGTCTTCCCCCGGGAGCGGCAGATGGACCGGCTGCGCCGGCCCCTGGCTCTCATTTTCACGCTGATGGCGGTCATCGGCGTATTGGCTATCGCCATGTGCGTCATCGTCCCCGGCGTGAAGGCGGCCATTCTTTCCGCCGCCAGCCAGGTGCCCGCCGCCGTGGAGAATCTTCTTGCGAAGCTGCACGGGCTGGAGGCGTATCTTCCCGCCCTGGGAGAGCTGTTCTCTGAGCTGGAACTGGACGACTGGAAGGTCATCACGGAGAAGGCCATGGATGTGGCGAAGAATTGGGGCGGCGGACTGCTCTCCTCCGGCAGCGGCTTCATCGGCGGTGTGGTCAGCGGCGTGAGCACATTTGTCATCGGCCTCATTTTCTCCTTTTACATCCTGCTGCAAAAGGAAAAGCTGGCCCGCCAGGGAAAGCAGGTGCTCTACGGCCTGCTGCCGGAGCACCGGGCCGACCGGACGCTGGAGGTGCTGCGCCTTGCGGAGCGGACCTTTTCCAGCTTCCTCTCCGGCCAGTGCACGGAGGCGGTGATCCTGGGCAGTATGTTCGTCATCGCCATGACCCTGTTCAGAATGCCCTACGCCCTGCTGGTGGGCGTCCTCACCGGGATCACGGCGCTCATCCCCATCGTGGGCGCCTTCATCGGCTGCATCGTGGGCGCCCTGCTCATCGCCCTGGTCCATCCCATGCAGGCGGTGGTCTTTGTGGTGATGTTCCTCGTCCTCCAGCAGGTGGAGGGGAACCTGATCTATCCCCATGTGGTGGGCTCCTCCGTGGGGCTTCCCTCTATCTGGGTGCTGGCGGCAGTGACGGTGGGCGGCAAGCTGATGGGCATCTCCGGAATGCTGCTGTTCATCCCCATCTGCTCCGTGGCCTATGCCCTGTTCCGGGACTTTGTGAAGCGGCGGCTGCTGGAGAAAAAGATCAGCGGGGAAAAGTGGAGCGCCTGAGGCTGAAAAATGGCGTTTCCCCACGCCGGGGCTTTGACAGGGCGGGGGAAGTGTGGTATCATCCTGTAAAGAAAAGGCGGCGGCCGGGGACCCCGGCCGCCCATCCGCGGGTATGGCGGAGCCGGTATACCCACAGGAGGCAGGCTGGCGGCAGCGTGGCGGACGCTTTGCCGCTCCCGCCGGTGCCCGCCTCTCGTTTGAACTGAATAAGCGCCTGTGATGGAATTGGTAGACATGCGAGATTTAGGTTCTCGTGCAGCGATGCGTGTGGGTTCGAGTCCCTTCAGGCGCACCACGTCGGAGCAAGCTGCATATCGCTTGCTCCGACTTTTTTTAAAAGTCAGAGCGCACTCATTCCGCTGCTCCTCCTCTCCAACCGCGATTCGCTTCGCTGGATTCGCGGCTGGTTTTGAGTGCGATTGAAAGCCTGTACTCCGAAACTGTTCGCACTTCCCAGCTCGCCGCAAGCGTCATATCGCTTGCGACGAGTTTTTTTA